>JAUVNM010000066.1 GCA_030599705.1 Gammaproteobacteria bacterium | reverse complement strand
GCCGCTGCGCTGGTGATCGACAGCTACTGCCATGTAGCGGACCTGTCCTTCGCTGATCGAGTTGAAATGCAGCCGACCCACGCCCAGTAGCCCATGCGCATTGTTAACGGCCATGAGGTGCGTGCTGCGGTCATCCAGCGGGTCGCGTTCACTGCCGGGTGGCTGGTTCCAGGGAGCACGCAGGATTTTCCAGCGCAGCCGGTAATACCTGACCAGTTCATCCGGGCTGGATGGTTCGATGAGGGTGACCTGCGCAGTCACTGTTTTCAGGCGAACACCACCCAGGTAGTGGCGATGTATTTCAGCCCCGCCTGCAGGGTGACGCCACGATGTTCATGGGTCCAGAACGGGGGGAACAGCAACAGCTTGCCGGCCTCCGGCTGGATACGAACGCCCTGGAAGGAAAACTCGGTTTCACCACCCGGACCAGGTACGTCATTCAGGTACCAGACGGCAACCAGCTGGCGCTGGCTGAAGTCATGGCTGCCGCCGTCGATATGCCAGTGATAGAACTCACCGGGGTCGGTGCGCTGGATCGCGTAGCCGACATCCTTGAATGGCCCCTTGAAGTAGGGGTAGGTCTCGCGCAGTTCCTGCATGGCAAGACCAAGAGAACGGAACAGTGCCCTGTCGATATCCTTCCAGTGCGACTTGTCGCTGACGACCAGGTCGGTTGACCGCTTGATATCCTGGTCCTCTTGCGCCAGCTGGCCAATGCGACCGGCATACTGTTCATCAGCATGCTTCTCGAAGCGCCGGATCATTTCGTTGCATACATCGATAGGCAATGCCCGCTGCTTCTCGAATATGAAGGAATGTTCCTGTACTTCAGTGATGGTCCTGAGGGCGGGCCGGGATTCCATTTCCTTATTCACGCAGAGACCTGTCCCTGTTATGCATGGTCAGAGCGTAGCGGCTTCGATGTTCGAAACCAGCTGTTCCTGCAAGTCTGCCGGGCCTTCCCGAAAGAGTATCAGGATGTCGCCGGCAAGCACTGACCAGTGTTCACGACCCTTGCGGGCAACGTCAGCCAGTTCACTGCTGTCCCCTGTCTTCACCCATGTTTTGTAGGCGCTGATAAGTGCCGGGTACAGGGAATTGCGCAAGTTGCCGAGGTTGGCGATATAAAAGTGCAGCGACGCCGGGTTGGCGTCTTCCAGCAGTTCCGGCAGTGTCGACAGGGTGTCCGCCAGATGGTCACGAACGGCGCGAACCAGCAGTTCCGCCTTGCTGTGTGGCAGGGCCACCAGCAGGTGTTCCCAGTCATGGCCAAGAATTTCCCCGGCCATGACTTCGCCGATCTCATGCAGCATAACGTAACGGGCCTCGTTATCCGTCATCCGGTCCAGTGCTTCGTCAGGCGCATTGTCAAAATCATAGCAGGCGATGGCTTCCTGCATGGCATTGGCCGGCCGGTTCCAGCGCCATTCCTCGATTCTTTCCCAGAGCATGCGGCGCAGGGACTCGCGGCGGATAAAAATGTTTGAGCCAAGGCTCATTGCCGGTGGTGCTGACAGGTCGCGCGCATATTCCCTGCCGGAAAGGTACAGAGTGAATCCTTTATGCTGGCGTTTTTCTTCCAGTGTGCCAATAAAAAAATGCGGTTTCAGGTTGCGGCCGATACCGCTGCTGTAAACATAACCAAGATTGTTTATCTGGTCATTTATGGTGTCTGCATCAAAGGGGTCGTATGCGCGGTTACCGAATGGCACGGGTTCGAACGATTGTTCGCCAAGCGTTTCCCACAGCTGCTCTCTTTCCATCAGCCAGTCGGTCAATTCATCGTGTGGCAGCGGAGCACTGAAGGGCAAGCTGTTTTCCCAGCGAAAGAATTCCCGCATCTTCAGCAGATAAACGCACAGGGTGAAATCGGTCGCGTGCCGTGCATCGCTGATATGGCAATTATTGCGGATGGCCGCCAGGGCCGGAGCGATAGCGTGAGAAACACTCGCTGGGAACGCAGGGTCATTCGCAGGTAAAACGGCCACACCTGATACCTTACTGAAATCCTCGGTTTTTATATGCTAGCATGCGCCAAAATTAACGACCAGTGAGTGATTGCCCGGTAATGTGCGGGGCTATTATTTACGGTCACCAGTCAGGTGTAGCCGGTGCGAATCAAGAGCAAGTGGAATCTGAAGGACCGGGAACGGACCCTGGCAGAAACCGGTGGCGCCATGGCATTTATCCTGTGGCGTATTGCACAGCAGGGAGTGTTGAACCTGGAAAACGAGGGTTTCCAGACCGATACCAATTCGCAGCGCCTGGATGTCATGGGCGAGTTCCTGGGTTTCCTGGTGCACGTAACCGACCGGATGACGGCTGAACAGCTGAAGCAGGATGAACGCCAGGAATTCATTTCCTCACTGGCCATGCATCTTGCCAGCAATATGCAGGAAAATCGTACGGATGCCGAGGGTAAGGGAGAGTATCGCCAGCCGCTGATTGACCTGCTCAACGAACGGGCTGCCGACTATTCGGAATTTTCATTCACTGATAATGAGCCGGGTTACGCATTCCGGCGCTGCTTTGGTGATTGTGTCAGATCTGTGATGGGGGAGAAGGACAATCAGTGGATTACCGACCAGGTAATGGATATCGAGATACCGGAAGCGCTCAAGCCGCTGAACAAGGCCGTCAGGGATTTATTTCCCGGAGAATTGATCTGATCCTTGTGTGTACCCGGGGCAATAAAAAAAGGCGGGATATACCCCACTGCTGTCCCACAAAATTGAGTTCATGGCTGTAGGAGCGGCCTTGGCCGCGAACTCAGGCGGTAACAATGGGGAAACCCTGTTCGCGGGCAAGCCCGCTCCTACAAAAAACGCCCGGGCAATTTCATGTCCAGGTACCGTTCCTGAGTAGGTAACAGGCTGCACAGAAAATATATTGAACGCATATGTGTAAAACTTATGGGACAGCAGCGGGATATACCCGCCTTTTTACTTTCTCCGGTCCGGGCTATTTGGCCCAGTTGGAAAAGTTTTCCGTATTCTTTGCCTTGCCATCCTCGTAACCGGCCGAGTAGGCCTCGTTTACGCGCTGTTCTTCACGCTCCGGGTTCAGCAGATAGCCGCCCTGCCAGCCCTGGATATATTCCGGGTCGACACCCAGTTCTTCCATCTTGGTGGTCGCGTCATAATATTCCTGGTTCATCGTAAACTCCTCGTGTGGTCTTGATCGGTCACAAACAAAGCTGCCGGGGATAACAGCCCGCATGTCGGGCTATAGTCAGCTACCCTGTTGTTTCAATTGGGGTTGCCGGAAGTTGGCGCAAGTATACAGGAGCCCATTTTAGCCCCGTATATCCCTATCGGGGGAGCGGTATCCGCAGCGCGAGCAATCGCTTTCTATAATTAAATCAGGGACATCCTCTCTTTCGGGGTATTCGATGCGCAGCCGCGACTCGATAGCATGCGTTCTCTATATAGTAAAGGCGTACCCGATAATCCGTGTTCACCGGTTATTTTTTCCAGAGGCCTGATATGTCCGAAATAGATAGTGCAGATTTTCCCAGCGGCGTGGCTGCTTTCGAAGCCAAGAACTTTTCGCTTGCCATGCAGTTTCTCTCGCCGCTGGCCGAGGCAGGTGACCCGGATGCGCAGCATCGGGTCGCCATCATGTGCCAGAACGGGTTGGGCGTGGTGCGTAATGAAGACAGGGCACTGCACATGATGCGCGCGGCAGCGGACCAGGGGCATGCCCTTGCGCAACACGGTCTGGGCTTCATGTATCTAGAGGGGGACTGTGTCGAGCAGGACAGCGGTGAGGCGCTCAGGTGGTTCCGCCAGGCAGCGGACCAGGGGCTGGCGGGTTCGCTGACCACGCTGGCCAAGATGTATGAAGACGGCAATGGCGTTGACAGGGACCCGGACATGGCAAAGAAACTCTATGCCGAGGCCGGTTTCTGACGGCTGATTGCTGAAAACATCACCTTGAAGGAGTTCTAGACTGCCTGTCATGGAGTTATCAGCAGAGGATGCCCTGCGGATCAACGTACTGCTGGCCGGACAACTCGAGGCGGTGCGTATCGATGAATCCAGCATGACCCTGTATGCCCTTTCAGACAAGGGTGAGGCACGGATCAGACTCAATCCCAATTGTCGTGACGAGGCGTATTTACGTGGGGTCCGCGAGGCACTGTCCAGTCACGTGCTCGGGTCACCGGGGGGCTACCCCGTCTATCTGAAGCGCTGGACACGCATGGGGCAGGTCCGCGACGATATTCTTGAGTCACTGCTGTTGCTGGGGGAACCGGAGGCGGTGGTTGCCGTCGTCAATGCCAGTGGCATTACCAGTGAAATTGCCCGGCGCGCCTGGTGGGCATTGCAGACGTCGGAAAATGCCCGCTGCATGCTGTGTCAGCAACAGGTAGTAGAGGGGGAAATGGGTCCGGTACTGGCTGAATTCCTGGTGGAATTCCTGCCGTTCGAGGAAGAGGCGTGCAACTTGATCGATTCAGTGCGCCTGGTGTTGCAACAGGACCTCGTCAGCGACACAGTCCGCCGGAAGATCTGGGAGAAGGGCAAATACAAGAATGCCTATTATGTCGGTTTTTTGCAGACGCTGCCCGATAATTTACCGGAGCAACAGTCACCGCATCGTGACCGGGAGCGTGTCGGGAATGCGCTTGCGGATTTGTGTGCGGCGGGAGATCCATATGCGCTGCAGCTATGCCGCCTGCTGAGTGCAGCCGGCCAGGGTTTTCTGGCAACACTGGAACTGGTGCTTCGAAAGCCCGCCAATCAGGATGTGGTGGTCGCATTGCTGCAGGCTGTTGCGTCCTATTTCGAGACGGTGCGCTTCGACACTGGCAGGTACGAGTCAATGGACGCTATCCGGAATGCGGTTGACAATCTGCTGGCAAATGACTGTGCAGCAGACGCTGCGCCCGGCGATGTACTTTGCAGGGTTCCGGATCTGGAAAACCAGCTGCGGGCAATGCTGGTATTGTCGCTGCTGGGTGAGACAGTCGTGAATCCAGTCTTTTCACGCACAGACGCCATAGGTACGGTGATGCGCAAGAAGCTGGAACCGGTAGCGGATGTCATACAGCAACAAATCGATATTCTCAGAAAGTAGCGTATATTGCCCGTTTCATATCATGCACAGGTAACAACATGAGATACCTGCCGATTTTTATGAAACTTGCCGGTCGTCCTGCGCTTGTCGTCGGCGGTGGTGGCGTGGCGGCGCGCAAGGTTGGCCTGTTGAGGAGAGCCGGGGCTGAAATCACGGTGGTGGCGCCGGAGTTGTGTGAAGAGCTCGCGCAACTTGCACAGGAAGAAGGTATCCGGTTTTTGCAGCGCGAATTTCAGGACGGGGATGTCAGTGATGTTGCATTGATTATTGCAGCAACCGATGACCGGTCTGTTAACCAGAAAGTCTACGACCTGGCGCAGGACAGGCATATTCCGGTTAACGTCGTGGACAGCCCGGACCAGTGCAGTTTTATCATGCCCTCGATTATTGATCGATCTCCGGTGCAGATTGCCGTTTCAACCGGGGGTTCTTCTCCCGTACTGGCGCGCCTGTTGCGCGCAAAGCTGGAAAGCTTTGTGCCGGCGGCCTATGGCCGCCTGGCTGCACTGGTGGATGAATACCGGCAACGGGTCAAGGATCGTTTTCAGGACCCGGACCAGCGTCGATATTTCTGGGAGGCCGTATTGCAGGGGCGGATCGCGGAACTGTTGTTTGCGGGTCGCGAGGACGAGGCACGGGGCGCGCTGGAAGAAGCCATCGATGATGCCGGTGACTCCATCGATACCAGAGGGGAGGTTTACCTCGTTGGTGCGGGGCCTGGTGATCCGGACCTGATTACCTTCCGGGCATTGCGTTTGATGCAGCAGGCTGATGTGGTTGTTTATGACCGGCTCGTATCACAGCCGATCCTTGACATGGTCCGGCGTGATGCAGAGATGATTTATGCCGGCAAGGAGAGAGACAGGCACACGCTTTCGCAAGAGAGTATCAACCAGTTACTGGTACGGTTGGCAAAGGAAGGCAAGCGGGTACTCCGTTTGAAGGGCGGGGACCCGTTTATCTTCGGCAGGGGCGGAGAAGAGATCGAGACACTGGCGGAGGACGGGATTCCGTTCCAGGTGGTCCCGGGGATCACGGCGGCATCCGGATGTGCATCCTATGCCGGTATTCCGCTGACTCACAGGGACTACGCACAATCGTGCATATTCGTGACCGGCCACCTGAAAGACGGCACGGTTGACCTTGACTGGGAGAAGCTGGCCAGACCGGCACAGACCATCGTTTTCTACATGGGACTGCACAGTATTGATGAATTGGCCACACAGCTTGTCGCCCACGGGTTGCAGAAGGAAACTCCTGTCGCACTGGTGCAACAGGGGACAACGCACAACCAGCGGGTATTTATTGAGACATTGGAAACACTCCCGGGGCTGTTGGACCGGGAAGAAATAAAGCCACCAACGATTATTATCGTGGGCGAGGTAGTCAGTCTCAGCAGCAAACTGAGATGGTTTGGTGATGACAGGTCACGATGAGAAATGTAGGACTTTTCTGACATACCTGGATCAGGTAGTCCGGTATTATTGCTGTGGAACGGACTAAGGTAATAATCAGATGACGAAAATTAGAAGCATGGAAAATAGCTCGGCTGCAGAGCTTGAGCAGAGCAAGCTAAGGATAATAGGCATAATATTATTCGGATTTTATGCGCTTTATCTTGCTTTATCAGCGAAGCTTCCTGACGAGAATATAAACAATATAATTGTCTATGGAATATTCTATATATCAATCTCATTTGTTGTTTATATCGCCATAGCGAAAAATATTGGTGTTGCTTCGATTAGGCGGTACTTTGGTATTGTCCTAGATGTTGGCTCAACAACGGTATGTTTAATATACTTCTCGAAGTATGGGATGCCGTTATTTGTTGTATATCTCTGGGTAACCATAGGGAATGGGTTTAGATACGGATATAAAGAGCTTGTATTTAGTGCGATACTTTCAATCATAGAGTTTGGATCTGTTGTTTATATAAGCCCGTTTTGGCGAGGTGAGCCGTTGATTGTGATAACGGGATTTATGCTTCTGTCTATTATTCCATTGTATGTGTCAATACTACTTAAGAGACTCCAAAAAGAAAAAGAGCGTGCAGAGATGGCTAGCTTGGAAAAATCCAGGTTCCTTGCAAATGTCAGCCACGAACTCAGAACGCCATTGAATGCAGTAATTGGATTTAGTGAACTGCTCGGAAATCCTGATTGCCGATTCAGCCAGCAACGTCTTGTCGGGGGTATCAAGAACTCAGCCAGAAGTCTGTTGTCACTGGTGGAGGGTGTGCTGGATTTCTCCCGGATTGAATCGGGTCGTGTCGACCTTGCGGAGAAAATTCTGGACTTGCATGCGCTGGTGGAATCGGTAACCGCCATGTTCACACTGTCGGCCGGGAAGAAGGGCCTCTCCCTGATGTGTGATCTTGACCCCGGACTGCCTCATTATATCCTCGGCGACGAATATCGGCTCAGGCAGATACTGGTCAACCTGGTGGGTAATGCTGTCAAGTTCACGGATAGGGGAAAGGTTCATATTCGGGTAGAGATGATCGGTGCAGGACCCGTGGGTAAACGAATCCGGTTTGTTATTGAAGATACCGGGATTGGCATCAGTGACAATGCCAAATCCCTGGTTTTTGAACGCTTCAGGCAGGTCGATGATTCAGTGCAACGGCAATACGGAGGAACCGGTCTCGGGACGACAATTTCCAAACATCTTGTCGAGGCAATGGGCGGGGAAATCGGCCTTAAAAGCAAATACGGGGAGGGGACTTGCCTTTGCTAGCAAGTGCCTGTTAAAGCAGGAGATATCATTAAATTCCCAAAACTTTCCCGATACTTTCCCGAAACTACCCCACGGAAATCCATTCAGTACCCTTGGGGTCGAGGTACAGGGCTGTTGTCTTGGCGTCCCTGTGACCAAGCAGGGATTGTGCGTTAACGCCTGTGTCGGCGTACAGGCGACCCGACAGCGAACGTATTTCGTGGAAGGTGGGTGGATGCTCCCAGGTCAATGTTGTCAGTCGCCGTGCCCTCAGGAATCCT
>JAUVNM010000344.1 GCA_030599705.1 Gammaproteobacteria bacterium | reverse complement strand
CGTCCGTGTTAACCAGCTTCAGGTCCATGTCCTCAACAAACAGGTCGGGGCCGTGGCTGGAGATGGCCGGCCGGCCGGTGATCGTGCCTTGCCGGTACAGCAGCCAGCCACTCAGGATTACGCAAAAGACCAGGCCGGTGATCAGCGCAGAGCGGGTGTTCAAAGGTATTTGCTCATCTCGTCATCCAGCACACCCTTTGCCTCCATGAGCATTTCGCAGACGTCGCGCGCGGCGCCGCGGCCACCCGGGCTGGGTGATTGCCAGTGGCTGTGTTTTCTCACCAGCGGATGCGCATCCTGTACGGCAATGGCGAGTCCGACGCGGCGCATGACCGGGAGATCGACCACGTCGTCACCGACGTAGGCGATTTCCCCGTCCGCTATACCGAGTTTTTCGGACAGGTCGCGGTAGGCCAGCAGCTTGTCCTGTTGCCCCTGGTAGATGCGGGTGATCCCCAGGTTTCTCATGCGGTGCTCGACGACCTTTGAAGTGCGGCCGGTAATAATGGCGACCTCGATGTCGTAACCCATGAGCATCTTGATGCCGTGGCCGTCGCGCGAGTTGAATGCCTTGTATTCCTGGCCGTCATCGCCGATGAACAGGCTGCCGTCGGTGAGTACGCCATCGACATCAAATATCAGCAGGCGGATGCGGCGGGCTTTTTCGAGTATGTCTTGCATGCGGAGTTGTGTTACACCACGCCGGCCCTGAGCATGTCGTGCATGTTCAGGGCGCCGACGAGTTCGTTGTTGTCATTGACGACCGGCAGGGCATTGATCTTGGTGCTGTCCATGATCTGCAGTGCCTCGGCGGCCAGCATACCCGGATGCACTGTCTTGCAGTCTGTTGTCATGACGTCGCTGACGCTGACCTCGTGGACATCGATCTTGTGATCGATAGTGCGCCGCAGATCGCCGTCGGTAAACACGCCGGTCAGCTTTCCATCACCATCAACCACGGCAGTCATGCCAAGTCCCTTGCGGGTCATTTCCACCAGTGCGCTGCTGAGGATGGTATCGGGCCCGACCTTCGGAATGGCATCACCGGTATGCATCAGGTCATCGATCAGCAGCAGCAGGCGCCGGCCGAGTGCGCCGCCGGGGTGCGACCGGGCGAAGTCCTCCTCGGTGAAACCGCGGGACTCCAGCAGCGCGATCGCCAGGGCATCCCCCATGGCGAGGGCCGCCGTGGTGCTGGCCGTTGGCGCCAGGTCCAGCGGACAGGCCTCCTTTTTGACGCGCACCGTGATGCTGGCGGTCGCACCCCGGGCCAGGGTCGACTCCGGGTTGCCGGTCATCGCGATCAACGGCACCTTCAGGCGCTTGATGATCGGCAGGATGGTGATGATCTCGCCGGTTTCACCGGAATTCGACAAGGCCAGCACCACGTCGGCAGCCGTGATCATCCCGAGATCGCCGTGGCTGGCTTCACCGGTGTGCACGAAGAAGGCCGGGGTACCGGTGCTGGCGAGGGTGGCGGCGATCTTGCCGCCGATATGTCCGGATTTTCCCATGCCGGTCACAACAACGCGCCCCTTGCACTCCAGCATGAACTCGCAGGCCTGTACGAAGGCGGGTTTCCTGATCTCGTCGGCGAGGGCGGCCACGGCGCAGGCCTCGGTGTCAATGACCGCAAGGGCGAGTTGCTGGAATTTGTGATCACTCATGGGGGATAGTCAGACGTGTCCGGTCACGGAAAAGTATAGCAGGCTCTGGTAGCCGATAAAGATCAATAACAGTACGCCTCCCTCCAGGCGGTTGATGCGCCGCGTGCCGCCGCGGAACCCGTAGGCCATGGCAAACAGGAACACCGTCAGGACAACCATGGCGATATAGTCGCGTTCCATAACGGCCGCATCGATGGCCCCGGGGTGGATGATTCCTGGCAGGCCGAGGACGGCCAGCAGGTTGAAGATGTTCGAGCCGATGATAGTGCCGATCACGATGTCGTGCTCGTTCTTGATGGCCCCCGCGAGCGAGGCTGCCAGTTCCGGCAGGCTGGTGCCGAGTGCCACGATCGTCAGGCCGATGATCAGGTCGCTGACGCCGAAGTGTTGCGCCACGGAGACGGCACCCCAGATCAGCATCCGTGAACTGACCAGCAGCAGCACCGAGCCGACTACCAGCCAGAAGACGGCCCGGCCCATACCCAGGCCGGTCTGGATTTCTTCCGCGTATTCCTCGGTCATCGGGTCGCGGCTGCCCCGGGACTGGATGCCGACATAGGTCATCCAGGCCAGCATCAGCGCCATGCCGCACAGCAGCAGGGTGCCGTCGAGCCGCCCGAGCGTACCGTCCAGCAGCAGCAACCAGGCGATGGCCATGATAGCCAGCAGGACCGGCAACTCGCGGCTCAGGATGCGCGAGTGCACATCCAGCGGGGTGATCAGCGCGGTAATGCCGAGCACCAGGCCGATGTTGATGATGTTCGAACCGAGGGCATTACCGACAGACAGGCCGGTATTGCCCTGCAGTGCGGCCATGCCCGATACCAGCATTTCCGGCGCCGAGGTGCCGATACTGACGATAGTCAGGCCAATGATCAGCGGCGAGACATTCAGGTTCCAGGCAATGGCTGCGGCCCCGACGACAAACCGGTCCGCACTCCAGGTGAGCAGCACAAAACCGCCAATAATCGCCAGTAACTCAAGCCACATGGTT
>JAUVNM010000298.1 GCA_030599705.1 Gammaproteobacteria bacterium | reverse complement strand
CTACCATCGCGGCAGGCGATTTTTTTGATCTGGATAAATTTTTTATCTGCCCTGAATGAAACGGATATGGCTGGATTACGCAGACATGCCTACATTATTTCGGCACTGGCAGTGGCCTGCTTCTTCCTGTTCCCCGAACCGAATACTGCCATTATCGGGGCCCTGCTGTTGCAGACACTGGCGTTTATCGTGATTGGCGGTAAATCAGCGGCGGACGGTATTGTATTGACCGGTATCACCGTCGTGCTGATCGGGTTGATCCCCGCGGACCACCCGCTGGTCAGGGAGCCGTATTTTTTAACGGTCAAGCCATGGTTTGTTGCCATCGGCATTGCGCTGGTTGTGTCCGGGCTGCTGCTCATCGGCAGGCAATTTTACAGCCGCAACTGATCTGCTGCCGCGCTTTTCCTGGATGGACTTCGACCTTGTTTTAACAGTAATTTTACCAATGCGCCGTGCGCGTCCGTGTTGCCCGTCCCGATATCGGCTATGATGGAATGGAGTCACCGGGTCAAGCACGACAATGACACTGCCACGACTGTCAATACAATTTCACGATGCCGCGGAGCCCTTGCGCAATCGCGCGCCTTCACATGACGAGAATGGCAATACCCTGAGCGATTTCATGGTGCTGGTCCCGGGACTGAAGCAGAAACCGCAGAACCTGATCAACAGGACTATCAATGAACTTCACCTGGTACTGGCTCATTTCGATCATGCTGTCGTGTTCGCTGAATTCAATATCCGGCTGAACCTGCTGTGGGTATCCGTCAAACCGATACACGGTGTCCGCTTCGAGATTGTCGGCGCCATCCAGGAACGGGTGCCGGAAGCCAGACTCGTTTCGCACATCTGAACACGATGACCATCCTGTTCATGCAGGGACTGTCCGGTGCACTGGTCGGCATCTGCCTGTTTTACCTGCTGGCATCGCTGCTGACGCGCCAGTGGATCCGGGTCGATGTTTACCAGCTGGCGCTGTTCATGGCCGTGGCGTTTCTCGTGGCCATTGTCTTCGAGGTGCTGCTGGGGAAACTCTACTACCTCGTTGTTGGCAAGCCGCTGTGGCAATATCGGGTCCTGCCGATACACAACGGGTTGACCTCGAGCCTGAATTTCATTATCTGGCCGATATACGGCTACTACTGGTATTTCATGCACCGGGTGCTGCATGCGTACCGGCTGCAGATACGGCGCACCTGGGTGAAGGGGCTGGCTTCCGGGTTTGACGGACCGTTGCTCGAGATACTCGCCAACGGGTTTTTCCTGCTGTTCTATGGCACATTCTATTTTTATTACCTGCCGAATGACCTGCGGCATTTCACCTCGATCCAGGTAGCGCCGCTCTACATGGTGATGGGAATATTCCTGGCCTTGTTGATCGACTACCTGGACCGGCGGCCGCGCCACTGGTATTACCCGGCCGGTTTCTACCTGACCGGCGTGGGGTTTGTGCTGGCCGGGTAGGACCCGCGCCCAGCGGAGAAAGGCATTCCCGGCCGGGGGCCGGTCCTACGGTATCTGTAGGACCCGCGCCACGCGGGGAAAGGCTACAGCTGCTGGCTGAAGTAATCCTCGAGGAATTCGTCAAAAGACAGCGTATCGGAGGCCTCGATGCGCTGCTGGTCCTGCACGGACGTTTCCACGGATGCCTCGATCCTTTGCAGGGCCGCTGCGTTGCGTTCAAGCTGCCTGAAATAATCGCGGTGCTGCTCGGACATGCGTTTGGCAAAATGAAAATAGCCCTCGCCATGCTTGCGCATGTCGGCCAGTATCCGTGCAGACGGCGTGCGCTCCGGGTCGTTCACGGTCTCCCGTGCGGCCTGCAGTGACTGCACATAGCAGTCATCGCCGGTCCCGGCATCCAGCAGTTCGGCAAACCCGGTCATGGCGGCACACAGTTCCCCGGCCCACCGGTTAAGGGTAATCGACCGGTTATTGCGTTGCAGGACAAGGCCGGGCTCCCGCCCGCGATAACAGATCGCGTTCAGGTTGAAGTCGATTTCCAGGCGTTCCCGGTCACTGATGACCGGGCTGTCATGCAGCAGGCAGAAGGCCATCATGACCTCGAGAAAGCGGCATTGCTCAACGCTGATTCCAAGCGGGTCATAGGTATTGATGTCGAGGGAGCGCAGTTCCACGTAGCGTACGCCGCGGCGCTTCAGTGCCAGGGTCGGTTTTTCATTGAATTCCGGCACCTGTTTCGGCCTGACCGAACTGTAGTATTCGTTTTCGATCTGCAGGATATTGGCATTGAGCTGGCGGAATTCTCCGTCGACATTGACACCGATCTTTTCATGGCTGGGGCACGGCGATTCGATGGCGCGTGTGAGGCTGTCGACATAGCTGTCGAGGCTGTCATAGGTTGCCTTGAAGCCGTCCTTGAGTTCGTGTGCGTTCTGGTAACCGATATCGCACATGCGCAGTGATGTCGCGTAAGGGGCGTAGTACGAGTTCTCGTTGAACTCCTCCAGCGTCGTTGCCTTGCCGCTCATGAAGGACTTGCAGATGGCCGGGGAGCTGCCATACAGGTAGGGTATCAGCCAACCGAAGCGTTGCAGGTTGCGGATCAGGTGAAAATAGCGCTCGGATATATAGTCCTGCAGTGGTTGGCGGTCTTCCTCGATTTCCTGCAACACGGGCCAGAAGGCATCGGCAAAGGAATAATTGTAGTGGGTACCGGCAATCACCTGCATGACACGCCCGTAACGGTACCCCAGCCCGCGGCGATAGACGGTCTTCATCAGCCCCGGATTCGAGCTGCCGTACTGCGCAATCGGGATGCTGGCGCCACCCTCGACCACGCATGGCATGCTCGATGACCAGAGCAGTTCCTGGTCGACCTTCAGGTAGACAAACTGCTGCAGGTCACGCAGGAACGCGAGCGCCGCATCCGGGCTGCCCAGTGGCGGGGTGATAAATTCCAGCAGGGCCTCGGAGTAATCCGTGGTGATCCAGGGGTGTGCCAGGGCAGAACCGAGGGCCGCCGGATGCGGTGTTTGCGCGATGCTGCCATCCGGTCCCATCCGCAGGTTTTCCTTTTCCAGCCCGGTCAGGCCGCCCTGGATGGCCGGTTGCCGGCCGCTGTTCAGCAGGGCGGAAAGTCGCTGTTCGGCAAGGGAATACAAGGGCTGGTGGCCTCCGGCGGTGAGTT
>JAUVNM010000176.1 GCA_030599705.1 Gammaproteobacteria bacterium | reverse complement strand
CAGTCTGCTGGCCAACAACGTGTCCAGTGGCATTGAACCGGTATTCGATTTCCGGTTTTCCCGCAAGGTGCTCAACCAGGCAGGAGAGTATGAACGCTTCGACCTGGAGGATTATGCGTTGCGGGCCTGGCAGGAGAAGGGTGGTGATGCAACGGATCCGCCGGCCGAATTTGTCGGTGCCCGTTCAATACCGCCGGGCGCACATCTGGAGATGCAGGCTGCGTTACAACCCTTTGTGGACAGCGCCATTTCCAAGACGATTAATGTGTCCGCGGACTTCGCATTTGATGAATTCCTGGATTTGTACCAAACGGCCTGGAGCCATGGCCTCAAGGGCTGCACCACCTTCAAGTCCAATCCGGTAACCGGGGAAATCCTGGCTTCGGAGACAAGGGCGGGGCAGCTTGGCGAGGCATACGATGCCCATTGCTGCAATATCGAACGCGAGGGGGAGTGAACGATTCCTGTGATTAATATATGCCAGGATATTGTTACAGCACAAAATTTTTCCGTGATATAACATCATTTATCAAATGACACACAAGTCCAGGATCCAGCAAGCACTGCAATGCCTGTAAAACGATACAAGATACCGGTCATACTCATACTAATTGCTGTCATTGGTGTGACGACCTTTATGTGGCTTGGCAGAACCAGGCCTGTCGAGGTTACCGTAAAGTCTGTCGGCTACGGCCTTGTTCAGGATACTGTAGCGAATACACGTGCAGGGACCATCAAGGCGTGTCGTCGCGCAGGTATTTCACCGTCGATCGGCGGACAGATAGCCAGTCTGCCTGTCAAGGAAGGTGATGAAGTCAAAGCCGGCCATGTATTGATGGAGCTGTGGAATGATGATCTGCTTGCAAAACTGGAACAGGCAAGCAGCGAGGCAAAGGCGGTCGAGGCCTCGGCCAGGCAGGCCTGCATAATGGCCGAAGTCGCGAGGAGGGAGGCCAGTCGCCTGAAACGCCTGAAGAAGGATAACCTGACTTCCGAGGAAGCGGCCGACAAGGCGGATGGCGAGGCTCGTGCCCAACAGTCAGCCTGTAATGCTGCACTGGCAGAAAACGAGGTCAGCAAGGCCAGAATCAAGGTTGTACATGCCGAGCTGGAAAGAACGCGTCTGAAGGCGCCCTTCGCGGGGATAGTGGCTGAAGTAAATGGTGAGGTTGGGGAATTCGTTACCCCTTCACCGGTGGGAATACCAACGCCGCCCACGGTAGATCTTGTGGATGTCAGCTGTCTGTATGTTTCGGCGCCCATCGACGAGGTGGATGCGCCGGAAATCCGCGTCGGTATGTCAGCAAATATTTCGCTGGATGCCATGGCCGGGAAGCTGTTCGAGGGCCGGGTGCGTCGCATTGCACCCTATGTTCTGGAGCTGGAAAAACAGGCGCGCACGGTTGATGTTGAAGTTGATTTTCTGTGCCCGGAAAATTGTCAGGGCATGATGCCCGGTTACAGCGCGGATATAGAGATTGTCCTTGATGAAAGTGAGGCGGCCCTGCGCATTCCTACCGAAGCGATTCTTGAAGGCAACAAGGTCCTGCTGCTTACTGGCGATGAGATGCTTGAAGAACGGGAAATCAGTACCGGTTTGAGCAACTGGGACTGGACAGAAGTAACCGATGGGTTGGCTGAAGGTCAGGAGGTTGTCCTCTCGGTAGAACGTGAAGGCGTTGGCAGCGGCGTTCCGGCAGTACGCGATACACAATCCCCAGATGATTGAGCTTGTAAATATCCACCGTAACTTTCAGGTGGGTGACCAGACTGTCCATGCACTGGATGATGTCACGCTCAACATCGATGCCGGCGAGTATGTCTCCATTATGGGCCCGTCCGGATCGGGTAAATCAACACTGCTGAATTTGCTTGGCCTTCTGGATCAGCCCAGTTCCGGCACCTACCGGCTCAATGGCCAGGATGTCACGTCGCTCGGTAATCTCAGACAGGCACAGGTACGCAACCGGGAAATCGGTTTTGTTTTTCAGATGTTTCATCTGATACCCCGGCTTACCGCGGCCGAGAACGTCGAGTTGCCATTGCTGCTGGCCGGACTGGAACCGGAACAGCGTCATCCACGTGTCGCCCGCGCGCTTGACGAATTGCATCTCACCGACCGCAGTCACCACAAACCGGAACAATTGTCAGGTGGTCAGCGTCAGCGCGTCGCCATCGCACGCGCAACGGTCACCAAACCCAACGTACTGCTGGCAGATGAGCCAACCGGTAACCTGGACCACAAGTCCGGCCAGGATGTGATTCATATTCTGGAAGAACTCAATGATCGGGGAATCACCCTGATCGTGGTCACCCATGATCCGGAAATAGGCCGGCGCGCACAGCGTCAGCTGCACATGATGGATGGCCGTTTGGTTGACGGGCAGGGAACCGGATAACATGACACTGCATGGCGCCGATGTAATCAGGTTTTCCATCGGTTCGTTGCGGGGCTTCCCGTCCCGGACTGTACTGATGCTTGTTGCAATGGCCATCGGTGTCTGTTCCGTAGTAGTGCTTACCTCGCTGGGTGAAGGTGCACGGCGCTATGTAACCGGTGAATTCGCCTCACTCGGAACCAACTTAATCATTGTCTTCCCCGGTCGCTCTGAAACTGCCGGTATCAACCCCACCACAATGATGGGCGAGACACCCCGTGACCTGACACTTGACGATGCCCGCTCTTTGCTGCGCAGTTACAATGTCCTGCGAATCGCCCCGATCAATGTTGGTTCGGCCGATGTAAGCTGGAAAGGCCGCTCGCGTGATGTTGTGATCCTGGGTTCCAGTCACGAACTGCTCGGAATCCGTCACTGGGAGATGGGGCAGGGCCGTTTTCTTCCGCAGGCCGATCTTGATCTCGCTACACCGGTCGCTGTTATCGGCAGCAAGATCCGCAATGAACTGTTTGGCGCAAAGCGTGCGCTCGGGGAATGGATACGGATCGGTGACAGGCGTTTCCGCATCATCGGCATCATGGGTTCCGAAGGCCGCTCAATCGGTGTTGATGTGCAGGAAACTGTCATTATACCGGTCGCATCGGCGCAGCAGATGTTCAACACATCATCGTTATTCCGCCTCCTGGTGGAAGCGAAAAGCCGTGACGCCATCGAGACAGTCAAGGCATTTGTTATCGATACCCTGCAGGAGCGCCATCAGGGGGAGAAGGATGTCACTGTCATAACCCAGGATGCGGTACTGGAGACATTCGACCGTATCCTCGGGACACTGACCTACGCAGTGGGCGGGATCGCAGCAATCAGCCTGGCAGTCGCCGGTATATTGATTATGAATGTCATGCTGGTGGCTGTTTCCCAGCGCACGGCCGAGATTGGTCTGCTCAAGGCGCTCGGCGCTTCACCCCGGCAGATCATCATTCTGATTCTGACCGAGGCAATGATACTTTCGGCCCTGGGGGCCTTTACCGGGTTGTTACTGGGACAGTTGGGCAGCCTGATTGTCAGGCATACGTTTCCGGTACTGCCTGCCTATGCTCCGGCCTGGGCAAGTGTAGCTGCACTTGTGGTGGCATTGATCACCGGCTTGCTGTTCAGCCTGATGCCGGCACGGCGCGCCGCGCAGCTGGATCCGGTGCTGGCATTATCGAGGCGGTAACGGGTGCTCCGGATCCGCAAATATCATATGGATAGAGCAGCAGTATGCGTACACGTGACTTTCTGCATCTGACTGGTAGCTCGCTGGTTGCGCGCCGGATGCGCAGTTTTCTCACTGCACTGGGGATCGCTGTGGGTATAGCTGCCGTGGTGTTACTGACCTCCATTGGTGAAGGTGTTCACCAGTTTGTGCTGGCGGAGTTTACCCAGTTCGGCACTACGCTGGTGGGCATCAACCCCGGCAAGGCCACGACTGCCGGTACCAGTATGGGCGCATTCGGCACAGAACGTCCGCTCACGATCGAAGATGCCGGGGCACTCAGGCATTTGCCATATGTGCGGGCGGTCGTTCCTTTTGTGCAGGGTAATGCCGAGGTGGAAGCAGGAAACAGGCGGCGGCGCACCACGATCTACGGGGCGGGCCCGCAAATGCCCGAGGCCTTCAGTATGAAAGTGAAATCAGGCCGGTTCCTGCCGGAGGATGATCCAACTGCTCCACGCGCATTCGCTGTGCTCGGCAGCAAATTGCGGCAGGAATTATTTGCCGACCGCAGTCCCCTCGGGCAGCGCATCACAATCGGCGGTTACCGTTACCGGGTTATCGGTGTAATGGAATCCAAGGGTACGGTGCTTGGGTTCGATCTCGATGATACGGTTTACATACCGGCTGCCCGCGCCCTGACCCTGTTTAACAATGAATCCCTGTTTGAAATCGATGTTATGTATGACGAGGGCACGCCCGTGGAGAAAGTTGTTGAGGGAATCAGGGAAACACTGGTAACACGTCACGGCAGGGATGATGTCACGATTACAACACAGCAGCAGATGCTGGACGTTCTGGGTTCTGTGCTGAATGTGCTGACTTTTTCGGTTGCAGCGATCGGGGGTATATCGCTGCTGGTTGGTGCCATTGGTATTGTTACCATCATGACGATTTCCATCAATGAACGTACCAACGAAATTGGTCTGCTGCGTGCCCTCGGAGCCAGGCAGGCCCAGATACTCGGTCTGTTTCTGGGTGAGGCGGTCGTGCTCGCTGCCGTCGGTGGCTTGAGCGGCCTTGTACTTGGTACCGGAATTGCCTGGCTGTTACATGCTGCCTTGCCTGCACT
>JAUVNM010000316.1 GCA_030599705.1 Gammaproteobacteria bacterium | reverse complement strand
TTGGAGCTTAAGAATCGATTGAGTGGGGTCTCAATATCGTCGGTTTTATACTGGTGGTGGTGATTCCATTTCTTTTTACTCCATTTCGTAAAGAAAACGAGTAGGGTTTGTATTCCGAATAGCAACACCTTTTACCTGACAACCGATCCCCCTCGCCTTTTACGCCCCCCTCCCTTTACCCCGCCGCGCCGCCACCGGCGCATCCGGCAATCCGGTGTGCCGGGTACGAAACGTCTCGCCCTTGACGTCCTTGCCGCGCCGGCCTTCTTGTGTATCGCCGGTGCCACGCGGTTGCCAGGTGGGGATGAGGTGTTTCTTGCCGTTGCCGATCAGATCAGCACGGCCCATGCGTTTCAAAGCATCGCGCAGCAGCGGCCAGTTGTTGGCGTCGTGGTAGCGCAGGAACGCCTTGTGCAATCGACGCACACGCAGGCCTTTGGGGATCGGCACGGTTTCGCTGTTGCGGCGTATGCGGCGCAGCGGGTTCCTGCCGGAGTGGTACATAGCGGTCGCCGTTGCCATGGGGGACGGCAGGAAGTTCTGCACCTGGTCGGCGCGGAAACCATTGCGCTTCAGCCACAGGGCGAGGTTCATCATATCCTCGTCGGTGGTACCGGGGTGCGCGGCAATAAAATAAGGTATCAGGTATTGCTCCTTGCCCGCTTCTCTGGAGAATTTCTCAAACATGACCTTGAAGGCGTGGTAGGCGCCCATGCCGGGCTTCATCATATTCGACAATGGTCCGTCTTCGGTGTGTTCCGGCGCAATCTTCAGGTAGCCACCGACATGGTGGGTGACCAGTTCCCTGACGTACTCCGGTGATTGCACGGCAAGGTCGTAGCGCAGCCCGGAGGCTACCAGCACCTTCTTTATGCCCGGCAATTCACGCACGCGCCGGTATAGCCGGATCAGTGGTGCGTGATCGGTCTTCAGGTTGGAACAGATGCCGGGGTACACGCAGGAGGGTCGCCGGCAGGCGGCCTCGATCTTTGCACTCTTGCAGGCCAGCCGGTACATGTTGGCGGTGGGGCCGCCGACGTCGGAAATCACGCCGGTAAAGCCGGGCACGGTGTCGCGGATGGTTTCGATCTCGCGCACGACGGAGTCTTCCGAACGGTTCTGGATGATGCGCCCTTCGTGCTCGGTGATGGAGCAGAAGGTACAGCCGCCGAAACAGCCGCGCATGATGTTGACCGAGAAGCGGATCATCTCGTAGGCGGGAATGCGCTCGTCGTTGTACATCGCGTGCGGCTGGCGCGTGTAAGGAAGTTCGAATACGCGGTCCAGCTCTTTGGTGCCAAGCGGTATCGGCGGTGGGTTGAGCCACACGTCACGCTTGCCATGGCGCTGCACAATGGCGCGCGCATTCCCCGGGTTGGTTTCCAGGTGCATGACGCGCGAGGCGTGGGCGTACAGCACAGCATCCTGCTTTACCGCTTCATAGGACGGCATGCGGACAAAACTGCGTTCACGATCGATGCGCGGTCGCCGCAGTACAGGGACGGCAATCTCACCATTAACCGGCGTGGCTGTGTCGCACGGTTTGCCTTGCGCCTGCGAAGCATAAGGGTCGGGGTGCTGATCAACCTTGCCGGGGGCATCAATCTCCTGCGAGTCGATCTCAACCCACTCTTCGGGAATAGCATTGGTAACAAACCCGGTGCCGCGAATATCATGCAGCTGCTCAATCGCTTCACCGGCCGCCAGTCGGTGTGCAATCTCTACCACCTGGCGTTCGCCATTACCGTACACCAGCAGATCTGCTTTTGCGTCCAGCAATACCGAGCGCCGCACCTTGTCTGACCAGTAGTCGTAGTGGGCGATGCGCCGCAGGCTGGCCTCGATACCGCCGATCACCAGCGGCACATCGGAAAAAGCCTCGCGGCAGCGTTGCGCATACACCAGCACTGAACGGTCCGGGCGACTGCCGCCCTTGCCGCCCGGCGTGTAGGCGTCGTCGGAACGCACTTTGCGATCCGAGGTATAGCGGTTGACCATGGAATCCATGTTGCCGGCCGTCACGCCCCAGAACAGGTTGGGACGACCCAGCTGCGTAAAATCATCGACGCAGGTCCAGTCCGGCTGGGCAATGATGCCGACGCGAAATCCCTGTGCTTCCAGCACCCGGCCGATGACTGCCATGCCGAAACTGGGATGGTCGACATAGGCGTCGCCGGTTACCAGGATGATGTCGCAGGAATCCCAGCCCAGGTCATCCATTTCGACACGCGAGGTCGGCAGCACCGGCGCTACGCCGAAACGCTGCGCCCAGTACGGGCGGTAGGAAAACAGGGCTTTGGCCTTGAGCATAACGGAGACCTGCGCGGCAGCAGCCGCGGGCGACAAGTAAACGTCCCGCAGTATACCAGCTTACGGCCTGCAGGGCTGACGCAACTGCCTGATTGTCAGCGTGGTTATCCACCACCTCGCTGGCACGCAACGCTGGCGCTCGCGGCGCATGTGTGTATATTATGGGCGTATATTACAGGCTGGTCAGGAGGGTATTCATGGACATACTGTTTTGTACCAGCGAGGCCTACCCGCTCATCAAGACGGGTGGGCTGGCAGACGTCAGCGGCAGCCTGCCGAAAGCGCTGCGCGAACTAGGCAATGACGTGCGCATCATACTACCGGCCTATCCTGAAGTACTGGAGCGCTCGGTCGCACTGACCTCGGTAGCCGAGCTCACCCTCGTCGGCGCAACCGAACCGGTGGAAATTCTCCAAGGCCGCCTGAGCGGCAGCGACGTCGGTCTTTACCTGGTCAATTCACCCGCACACTTCCGCCGCGCCGGAAATCCCTATGTACAGGCTGACGGCAGCGACTGGCCGGATAATGCGGAACGCTTTGCGCTCTTTGCCCGCGCCATTGTGGCGCTGTCCCTGGGTCAGGCCGATACCGGCTGGACACCCGAACT
>JAUVNM010000108.1 GCA_030599705.1 Gammaproteobacteria bacterium | reverse complement strand
GGCGAAGAAGTGGATCGAATCATCGGCCTGGAGATGGGGGCGGATGACTACCTCCCCAAACCCTTCAACCCGCGTGAACTCCTGGCCCGGATTCGGGCGGTCTTACGGCGCGGCTCGACAGCCGTTGAGCAAAATGATTCATCTTCCGGAGAAAGTTTTCTATTTGGTGATTTCAGCCTGGACCCCGGCCGCAGGATATTATTCCGGCAAGGGCAAGAGGTAGGGCTGACCAGCGGTGAAATTGAGTTGCTTGTCGTTCTGGTACAGCACCCCAACCGGGTTCTGAGCCGCGACCAGATCATGGATCTGCTCAATGGCGGCACCCGTGATCCGTTTGATCGCAGTATCGATGTTCGCATTACCCGCTTGCGGAGCAAGATCGAGCCGAACCCGGCCATGCCCCGGTTTATCCGTACTGTCTGGGGCAAGGGATATCGTTTTACCCCGAAAGGTACGCTGGAAGGGTAACGGTTCTTCATGAAATTACCCAACTCACTCTTTTTCCATACGGCAACTACACTGGCAGTTACCTCGCTGCTGCTGGTACTGATCACCCTGGCCGCAACTGCCTGGTTCGTACTGGTCCCGGTTGCGAAACAGGCGGCGGATGACCTGGCGGCGTTGCTGATCCTTTCCGCCCAGACCTGGGTTGAGGTTCCCCCGGAGACGCGCCCTGATCTGGAGCAGGAGTTGCTCGACTCTCACCGCCTGCGGCTGAGCACGGAGTCTTTTCCATTGTCTCTGCCCCGCCTGACTCCTCCCTATCTGACAATTCTGCATCAGGCGATCGAGAGGCGTATCGGACACCCGGTCGCATTCGGCTCCCATGCAGACCATGAAGGCTGGTATTGGGTTGATTTCACAATAGCGGACCACTCGCTGCGGTTTGGTTTCACCCACGATCGTATCGGCGCCAGCCCTCCCTTTGCCTTGCTCGCCATCGCCATCGCCATTCTGGTTCTGGCCATCGCCACGGCCTTGATCATCGCACTGCGGTTATCCAGGCCACTGGCGGCACTTTCAGCGGCAACATCAGCTGTCGGCAGGGGTGAGCAGCAACTGGCGCTGCCCGAAACCGGTCCCGACGAGCTCAAGGCCCTGGCCGGAAGCTTCAATCAAATGTCTCGGGAGGTAGCGGAGCTGCTCGAAAACCGCACCACACTGCTTGCCGGGCTGTCCCACGACCTGCGAACTCCGTTGACCCGCATGCGCCTGGCTGTGGAACTCTTGCCGGAGAATGAAGCAGATGAACTCTGCTCCGGCCTGCGCCAGGATATGGATGAGATGGATCACCTGCTCCGTGAGACCCTGCTGCTGGCTCGTGGCGTGGGGCATGGCGAGAAACGGCAGGAACGCAATCTCGGTGAAATAATTTCCGAAGTGGTAGCAGGCTGCAGGCAGGGCGATGTCCCGGTCAAATGGGAACCGGCAGAGTCGGTTACCTGGTCTGTTCCGGTGACGAGCCTCAAACGTGTCCTGAGCAATCTGCTGGGAAACGCCATCCTTTACGGTAATAACCACCCTGTTGCAATGGAGTTGAAAAAGGAACAGGGAGCTCCCGTAATAAGGATTCTCGACCGGGGGCCGGGTATTCCCGAAGAGATGAGAAGCGCAGTTTTCAGACCTTTCCAGCGGCTGGAAAACTCACGCAGTACCACCACCGGTGGCAGCGGTCTGGGTCTGGCGATCGTCCAGCAACTCTGCAATGCACAGGGTTGGGAAGTTTCTCTTCAACCCCGCAGTGGTGGCGGCACGGTGGCTGTCTTGTACTTGAAGCGATAACAGAGGTACTGGCAGCATCGCCCAAACTGATTCCAATACCCGGGAAAGGGCCGGAAACATTTTGTAACAAATTGGCGGGCTTCAGAAATATTGTTGAAACACCTTCATTCCATACTACACACTGAAAACGCAGCCGGATATTTTCAGTACCCCGATGGTTGTTGAAAAATACTTTCCTGGACAACAAGGAGTAGCAAGTGATGTGTCGACTTTGCTGGATATCCGCCGTCGTGCTGCTGGCATTGTCTGCCACGCTGATCACCAAATTTATTATTCTGGGTGAGACGCTGCCCTCTACCGATGGCCGTACAACCATAATCGTGGAACCGGGCGAGCGCGATCTCATTCTGGAAGAGATGCGGTCTTTTCTCGTCAATGTGCAGGCAATAGTGGCGTCCACGAATGCCGACGAGATGCCTGCGGTTGCCGCAGCCGCACGCAAGTCGGGGATGCAGGCCCAGGCGCAGGTACCAGCGGCGCTGGCAGGCAAATTGCCGCTATCCTTCAAGACACTGGGTTTCGATACCCACCAACGCTTTGACCAATTGGCGCTGGATGCCGGGGAATTTGGTGACAAGGCGCATGCCCTGCAACAACTGGGCGAGTTGATGAACAACTGCATTGCCTGCCATGCAAGTTATCGGCTGGTGGCGCAAGACCCTGGCAGCAAATGACCCGATCGCAGATACACTACAGGATGGCGTCCTGCTATCCAGATCGGCCATGGACCCATATTTCACAATATAAATCAGTCGCTTGCAACTACATATCCGGCAGGCAGGGACGCGTGTTGCATTCCCGCCCGGGTGCACTCTGCAGCCAAATCCTGAAATGAGTCATCCCGGATAATATGGCATGAATGATTGATGCTAGAATACCCGGCTGAATCGACTGTGCGTTCCGTAACGCTTCATTTGAGTCACCTGTGAGTTACCAGTAGCAGTGGTGGAAGGTGACCCGGGGACGACACTACAAATCTTTTACAGGACTTTACCGTGCCCGCCTTATGCGGGCATCTGTTTATTGCGGCAAGGAACCATGATCACGAACCTGAGAAATATCGCCATTATCGCGCATGTCGATCATGGCAAGACCACGCTTGTTGACCAGTTACTGAAGCAGTCGGGCACGCTGGACCAGCGTTCGGAAATGCCCGAGCGGGTCATGGATTCCAGCGACCTGGAACGCGAGCGCGGGATCACGATTCTCTCCAAGAACACCGCCGTTCGCTGGGGTGATTACCGGATCAATATTGTCGACACCCCGGGCCATGCAGACTTTGGCGGTGAAGTGGAGCGCGTACTGTCCATGGTGGATTCGGTTTTGCTGCTGGTCGATGCCGTGGAAGGTCCGATGCCGCAAACCCGTTTTGTCACCCAGAAGGCTTTCGCACTCGGGTTAAAACCGATTGTTGTGATCAACAAGATTGACCGGCCCGGCTCGCGGCCGGACTGGGTACTCGACCAGACCTTTGACCTGTTTGACCGCCTCGGTGCGACCGACGAGCAACTCGATTTTCCCGTGGTGTATGCCTCTGCGTTGCAGGGTTATGCCGGCCTGGAGGCGGACCGGCCCGGGGAAGACATGACGCCGTTGTTCGAGGCAATCGTCAGGCATGTGGATGCCCCGCGGGTTGATCCGGACGGTCCGTTCCAGTTACAGGTTATTTCCCTTGATTACAGCAGCTATGTCGGCGTGATCGGGATCGGGCGTATCAGCCGGGGCAAGGTGCGACCCAATATGCCGGTAACGCTGATCGGACGCGATGGCAAGCAGCGCAATGTCCGCATTGGCCAGGTGCTCGGGTTCCTGGGTCTTGAGCGAACCGAGGTGCCGGAGGCGCAGGCCGGTGACATCATTGCCTTTACCGGCATCGATGAGTTGAATATTTCCGATACCCTGTGTGATCCGGCAATGGTTGATGCCTTGCCGGCACTGACGGTGGATGAACCAACGGTCAGCATGACCTTCCAGGTCAACAACTCGCCGTTTGCCGGCAAGGACGGCAAATATGTTACCTCGAGAAATATCCACGAACGGCTGGCGCGCGAACTGCTCCATAACGTGGCCCTGCGTGTTGAGGAAACCGCGGACCCGGACAAGCTCCGGGTATCCGGCCGGGGTGAGTTGCACCTCGCGATCCTGATCGAAACCATGCGGCGCGAAGGCTATGAGCTTGGTGTGTCGCGGCCCGAGGTGATCTTCAGGGAAGTCGACGGTGAACGACAGGAACCCTATGAGCAGGTCACGGTGGATGTCGAGGAAACCCACCAGGGCACGGTCATGGAGAAACTCGGGGAGCGTGGCGGTGAACTGGCCGACATGGTTCCCGATGGCAAGGGCAGGGTGCGGCTGGACTACGTCATGCCGTCACGCGGCCTGATCGGTTTTCGTACCGAGTTTCTTACCGGTACCCAGGGCACCGGCCTGATCTACAGCGTGTTTTCCCATTACGGGCCGGTGAAGGCCGGCGACTATGGTCAGCGTATCAACGGCGTGCTGATTTCCAAGGCGACCGGCAAGGCTCTGGGTTATGCACTATTCAACCTGCAGGAACGCGGACGCCTGTTTATCGGGCACGGGGAAGAGGTTTATGAAGGTGCAATTATCGGCATCCATTCGCGTGGCAACGACCTCGTGGTCAACCCGTTAAAGGCCAAGCAGCTGACCAATATCCGTGCCGCCGGGACGGATGAAAATATCCTGCTGACATCGCCGATATGTATGAGCCTTGAACAGGCGCTGGAATTTATCGACGATGATGAACTGGTCGAGGTAACCCCCCGTCACATCCGGCTGCGTAAAAAACAGCTACAGGAGCACGAGCGCAAACGCGCGGCACGCCAGGCGCCGGATTAACGCTAACCGGCCGCCGGCCACAGCGGACAAAGGAGTGAGTCATTGTGGCTTGAATGCCCGGAACCGGCCCCTCGACATTCGTTACCGTTCCCGAAAAGAAAAAAGCGGCCCGAAGGCCATCTATCCAGAATTATTATGAATGGGAGCTTGTAGGCTTACCAGTACGCTTTGTCTGCTGTTTTATATTGCTCCTTAGTTTCCATACCAGAAAAGCAGTAAAAACAAGTAACAGCCCGGAACCAACGTGTAGCGCGTTCTCCCCATTGTAGATGGACGCAATGCCCGCAGCTGCATATATATACGGCAATGCTTTGTATAACCAATCAGGTAGCCACATGGCTGAATCTCCATCGGTGGATTTCAGTTGATTCATCGGCAGTGGGATACATTTATGAATACAAATTATGCAATTAGTATTTTTGAATGAATCTGTTGGTCCGGGTTTGGCCCAGACGGTGTCAGAAAAAACGCCTGTGAAGTGCTGAATATGTCCAAGCCCAGCTGCCCAGGATCAAGCTCATCTACATATACATCAATGACCCTGACATAGAGCACCAGCATGGCAACGCCACTGGTATATTCATTGCCCAGATAGCCGTTTTCCTGGATTATAATGTCAAAGCATCGCAAAATGACTACGGACTTGAAATGATACCTATTGAAGAAAATCTAGAAGCATTCCCCTTGATTTCTTTGACTGCCGGAGAATATCTTCTAACCCAGGAAGAAAAGACTGATAGCATTTATTTTCTTCTTGAGGGCTCTGTCAAAGTCATCAAGGACGGGTATGAAATAGCTGTTGTATCCGATAAGGGTGCCGTGTTTGGTGAAATGTCCATCCTGCTGGATAATGAACATTCAGCCTCCGTACAATGCCTGGAAGATTCGAAGTTCTATCACATCGAACATCCCGGAAAGTATCTTGAAGATCACCCCAGGGTAATCTGGCATATTGCCCAGATACTGGGTCTAAGGTTGTTTAACCTGAACCAGTACCTTGTCGATGTAAAAAGTCAGTATGAGGGGCATGACCACCTGAACATGGTAGATGACGTGCTGGAGACTCTACTAAATCAGCAAAAAACGAAAGTCTTTCAGAGAGAAGACAGTAAGCGAGATACACCGGACTACTGACAGGGTGCTATACCAGTTGCCGGGAATCACTACCGGCGAGTGAATACCAGTCTGCATTCATTGTCTCAAGATCAAGAATGATGTGGGCCGGGACATCACCGATATGGCTGCCGGCGTTAAATACCCACGTTTTCCCCATCTTGTCTGCCCATGACCCATCGGTTTTAAACGGGCTTTCATGTATGTGATCGGTAACAACCAAATCAGGTTGGTACTGTTTGATCCACTCATTTAGCTCGGAATCACCGATGAAACGTTTACCAACCCAGCTAGTCGGTGAATTATCCGGTGGTGCATGGTATATCCAGACCCATTTATCAAACTCAAGCTGACTGGCTTTCCTGAATTGCTCGGAAACTTCCTGCTTTGTTACATCACCATCCCACCACGGAAATATCGTAAAAAGCGTACTCCCGAAAAAGACGTTGTCACCATCCACATGCACCCGTTGGTCACGGGCTTCCTGCAACCAGGGTGCGATGTATTCATCTGCATCATTCTTTTCATTGCCATCATGATTCCCGGAACAAACCAGCAAGGGGATCTTCTCACCGATTTTACTCAGGTACTTCTTCATAACGACAATTTGTACGCTTAAATCCATATAAGAAGAAATATCCAGCATATCTCCTGCGATAATCATGGCATCACAGTGATC
>JAUVNM010000132.1 GCA_030599705.1 Gammaproteobacteria bacterium | reverse complement strand
GTAGTGTTCGATCAGACCGGTATAACGGGATCCAGTTGACATGCAGTTACCTTTTAAAAAAATAGTCTCACCGCAGAGGCGCAGAGAAACAAAAGAATATTGCCACAGAGATCACCGAGGATAAACGCTTTGAAATAAATACTGTATATCGGACTGGCTGTGTAACAGCATAACCCGACAACCAGGCTGCAACTGGTGCTGATATTCTATTCTCTGTGTCCTCTGTGTCCTCTGTGTCCTCTGTGCTCTCTGTGGCTAATACTTGTTTAATCACAATCCAGATGTTCCAGGCGTATCCGGGTCAGGTCCCCGTGAATCGCCCCGAGCGCCTCGATCTTGCGGATGGCCGCGTTCATCTGCCGCTCCTGTACTACATGGGTCAGCAGCATAATCGAGGCCTGTGCCGCACCCGGCCCTGGCTCTTTCTGCAGAATGGCCTCGATGCTGATCGCGCTGTCTCCCAGGATCTGGGTCACTTCCGCCAGCACGCCCGGCTTGTCCTGTGCCTGCATGCGCAGGTAGTAGGCGGTCTCCACATCATCCATTCCCAGGATCGGCACATCGACCAGCGCGTGCGGCTGGAATGCCAGGTGCGGCACCCGGTTCTCCGGGTCGGCCGTCAGGGTGCGCACCACGTCGATGATGTCCGCGACCACCGCCGAGGCAGTCGGCTCGGCGCCGGCACCGGCGCCATAATACAGGGTCGGGCCCACGGCGTCGGCGTTTACCAGTATGGCATTCATGACGCCGTCGACGTTGGCAATCAGGCGCCGCTCGGGTATCAGAGTGGGATGCACACGCAGTTCGATTCCCGCGCCGCTACGGCGGGTAAAACCGAGGTGCTTGATCCGGTAACCGAATTCCGCGGCATACTCAACATCCTCGCGGGTGATGCGGCTGATGCCCTCGGTATAGACCTTGTCGAACTGCAGCGGGATCCCAAAGGCAATGGAGGCAAGAATGGTCAACTTGTGGGCCGCATCGATGCCCTCGATATCAAAGGTGGGATCGGCCTCGGCATAACCCAGCGACTGCGCCTCGTTCAGTACGTCGGCAAATTCGCGGCCCTTGTCACGCATCTCCGTCAGGATAAAGTTGCCGGTGCCGTTGATAATACCGGCGAGCCACTCGATTTCATTGGCGGCCAGGCCCTCGCGGATTGCCTTGATGATCGGGATACCGCCGGCGACGGCTGCCTCGAAGGCCACCATCACGCCCTGCTCCTGGGCGGCGGCAAAGATCTCGTTGCCGTGCGTGGCGATCAGCGCCTTGTTGGCGGTCACCACGTGCTTGCCGTTGGCGATCGCCTTCAGTACCAGTTCGCGCGCCGGTTCGTAACCGCCGATCAGCTCGACGATAATATCGACATCCGGATTGTCCACCACGGCAAAGGCATCATCAGATACGCTGATGGCGTCGATACCCGGCAGGCCCGACGGGTCATAATCACGCGCCGCCGCCTGGCTTATTTGTATACCGCGGCCGGCACGCCGCGTGATCTCCTCGGCATTGCGGTTGAGTACATTGAAAGTGCCGCCACCCACGGTGCCCAGGCCCAGCAGGCCAACATTAACCGGATTCACCAGATTTATCCTCCCGAGACGCGCGCCTGGTCGATATCCTTGCGGAACATTTCGCGGATACCGCGAATCGCCTGGCGCGTTCGATGTTCATTTTCAATCAGGCCGAAGCGCACATAGTCATCGCCGTATTCACCGAAACCGATACCCGGCGAAACCGCTACCCTGGCCTCCTCCAACAAGCGTTTGGAAAATTCCAGCGAACCCATCTCCCGGTACGCTTCCGGGATCGGTGCCCAGACGAACATGGTCGCCCTGGGTTTTTCTACTGGCCAGCCCAGCGAGTTCAGTCCGTCGCACAGGGTATCGCGCCGGCTGCGATAGGTCTCGGCAATTTCCCGGACGCAGTCCTGCGGCCCCTCGAGCGCGGTGATCGCCGCGACCTGAATCGGGGTAAACATGCCGTAGTCCAGATAGGACTTGATGCGCGCCAGTGCCGCGACCAGGGTCTCGTTGCCGCACATGAAGCCGACCCGCCAGCCCGGCATATTGTAACTTTTCGACAGCGAGAAAAACTCCACGGCCACGTCCATTGCGCCATCGACCTGCAAGATGGAGGGCGCCGTGTAACCGTCGAACACGAGGTCGGCATAGGCGAGGTCCTGGATGACCCAGATAGCGTGCTCGCGGGCAATGGCCACGACCCTTTCAAAGAAATCCAGTTCAACACACCGGGTGGTCGGGTTGCCGGGGAAATTCAGGATCAGCATCTTCGGGCGCGGCCAGGAGTCCTTGATGGCCTTTTCCAGCTCGGCGAAGAAATCGATGTCCGGACGCAACGGCACGTGGCGGATATCGGCGCCGGCGATGGCAAACCCGTAGGGGTGAATCGGGTACGCGGGATTCGGCACCAGTACCGCGTCGCCGGGACCCACGGTGGCCAGCGCGAGGTGCGCCAGGCCTTCTTTGGAGCCGATAGTGACGATGGCGTGGCGGTCGGGATCGAGGCTCACGTCATAGCGGCGCCCGTACCAGTCACAGATCGCCTTGCGCAGCCGCGGGATGCCCTTTGACAGCGAATAGCGATGGGTATCGTCACGCTGCGCCGCCTCGATCAGCTTGTCGACGATGTGCTGCGGGGTCGGCTGGTCCGGGTTCCCCATGCCGAAATCGATAATGTCTTCGCCACGCGCACGTGCCGCGGCCTTCAAATCATTGACAATATTGAAGACATACGGGGGTAACCGTTTGATGCGGGGAAATTCGTCAAGCACGCCAGTCAGCCGATATTTTGTTGATAATGAAGCTTTTACAGTAATCTTTTCGAACTGACTAAGTTACTGAAAAGCGCCAGGGGAAACAAGTACTCCTTCAAGGTGATATTGACGGGTTCAGCGAGGAGAATATCCAGCTAGCGCCGTCGCTGCCCACCTTGTCTGCCCCGGTCCGCCTGCGTATGGTTCCCGCTATGCGCTTCTCCCAGGATCAGACCGAGGGAAATACCATCAGCGCCTATGCGCCGGGCGAGATCATCATCAACGACCAGGTAATCCGCACCAGCGTCATTGTGACACCGGAACAAATCATCACCGACTGGCTGCCGGAGCGATTCGAGGAACTGGCCGCCACCCACCTGGCCCGGCTGGAAGAACTGACACCCGAGGTCATCGTGATCGGCACGGGCAACACCCTGCACTTCCCGGACCCGCGCTACACGGCCGGGTTTCTCACACAGGGCATCGGGGTGGAAGTAATGGATACGCACGCCGCCTGCCGAACCTACAACATACTGCTGTCAGAAGACCGCAATGTGGTGGCGGCCCTGCTGATTGACTGATTCAGGCGGAAGTTTGTTTTATCTGCATGCTGATTTCATCCGCTTGTAGGCATCCTTGACCTTTTTCCTGTTGTCTTCACCAGGCTCACCGAGTGCATCATGATAATTCGCTGTCATCTGCAAGCAGCGCTGTTTTCCGGATGCGTACTTTCCTGATGCCCTTCGGCGTGACTTAAGGAGCGTCGATTCACGCTGGTCAGACTGTCTGAGCAGATCGAGCTCACTACGCCGCAGCCCCTTATGGCCGGTTATGTCACCCTGCCCGGTGCCGGTCCGGAAATGCTGTTCCCGGTAGCGGCTTCCTGGTGGTGGAGAGTCTCCATATTGCAACTGTCCGGACTCGTCCTTCCACGAATACAGCTTACCCGCCTGCACGGAAGACACCGCGCAAAGAACCCCAAGCAAAGCAATAGTGATTTTATCAGGCATACGTCCACTCCATGGACTGATCGATCGAGTCTGACCCGAATGGCACTTTTTCGTCATTCCGGCGCAGGCCGGAATCCAGAAAAAAACAACCATGATCGGTGCATCTCTGGATCCCGGCCTGCGCCGGGATGACGATCGTCTGGTCTCAAGTAAGCGCCATTAGAGTCTGACCCGATTCTATTGGAGTCTGACAATAGCAAATGCCGGACGAAATTATTCCCTGACCAGGGCGAGGAAAGTCCCGGGTTAACTGGTAGGAAAATAGCGGAAAAGGGGACTACTTCAACAGTGCATCAATCGAAAACCCCTCGGCCTCGAGGATCTTCTTGAGGCGCTTGAGGGCATCCATCTGGATCTGGCGGACGCGTTCACGGGTCACGCCGATTTCCCGGCCGACCTCTTCGAGCGTGGACACCGAGTGGCCGTGCAGGCCGAAGCGGCGCTCCACGACCTCGCGCTGCTTGTCATTCAGTTTGCCGAGCCATTCATCGATACTGGTGTGGACGTCGTCTTCCTGCAGTGATTCCGCTGGATCCGGCATGTTGTTGTCCGGGATAGTATCCAGCAGGGTCTTGCCGGAGTCCGCCATGATATTGGTGTCTGTCGAGATCACGCGCTCGTTCAGTCCGAGCATGCGTTCGACATCGTCGATTGGCTTTTCAAGCAGCGAGGCAATCTCCTCGGCGCTGGGTTCATGATCGAGCTGCTGTGCCAGTCCGCGCGCCGCCCGCAGGTAGACGTTGATTTCCTTGACGATATGGATTGGCAGGCGAATGGTGCGCGTCTGGTTCATAATGGCGCGCTCGATCGTCTGGCGGATCCACCAGGTGGCATAGGTGGAAAACCGGAAGCCGCGTTCGGGATCGAATTTCTCGACGGCACGGATCAGGCCGAGGTTGCCCTCCTCGATCAGGTCGAGGAACGCGAGTCCGCGATTCATGTAGCGCCGCGCGATCTTGACAACCAGTCGCAGGTTACTTTCGATCATGTGCTTGCGCGCTTCCTCGTCGCCCTTCTGCGCAAGGCGCGAGTAATGCACTTCCTCTGCGGCGGTCAGTAACGGGGAGGCGCCGATCTCGCTGAGATACAGGTGGGTAGGATCATGGCTTTCTGATGAGGTGTACGCGCTGGACTTGCGCGGCTTGCGGGTTCCAGCCGCACTCTCCTGTCCGGCCTGCCCTGGGGACGTATCCGGTTTAACGTGCACGGTATCAGGGTCTGATGCCCTGCTCCCCCGCGCATGGTCAGATTCCTTGCGCTGATCTGCCATCGGCCATCCTGCCGTTGTTATTGTTGCAACCTGTCGGGCACCTTGCGATCACGTTGCAAGGCTGTCGGTATGGCTATCCTCTGGGCAGATAACGCAACGGGTTTACCGGTTTCCCGTTCTTGCGTATTTCGAAATACAACCGGGTGCGGTCCGTCCCGCTGCTGCCCATGTTGGCGATTACCTGTCCTGCCTGGACGTACTCACCTTCCGAAACCAGCAGTTTGCTGTTGTGTCCGTAGGCGCTCAACAGTGTTTCATTATGTTTTATAATGATAAGTCGCCCGTAACCGACAAGTCCACTGCCAGAATAGACCACTTTCCCGGTCGCCGCCGCCATCACCGGCTGGCCTTTTTTCCCTGAAATATCAATACCTTTCTTGCCAGATGCTGTCGGATTGTAGCCATTTATCAAGCGCCCCTGCGTTGGCCAGACCCAGTGTTTGACCACGGCCGGCAGCTGCGGGGCCGGTTTACCGGCCGGTGGCGGTGCGGTGGCGGGTTGCGGTGCAGGCCGGGCCGCTGGCTGCGCGGCCGGTTTCGGTCGCGGTGTTGCCGACGCCGCCTTGCCGTCCGGACGGACACGCAGGCGCTGGCCGGTGTAGATCGTGTGGGGTGAGCGAATGGCATTCATCCCGGCCAGTTGATTGACACTCAGCCCGTGTTGCC
>JAUVNM010000340.1 GCA_030599705.1 Gammaproteobacteria bacterium | reverse complement strand
ATTGACCCCGCTTTCGCGGTGCGCGTTGACGGCAATGGCATTGCCCGCCTTGTTGATGACAAAACTCTCGCGATCGGCAAATTCGATGTTGATATCGGCGATATCGGCCAGGTACACGGGACGCCCGTCACGCCAGTCGAGCACCAGCCCGCCGAGTTCGTCCACATCATAGGCACCGGTGTAGCGCACCGTGTAGCGGCGTTTGCCGACATCGACGTCACCGGCCGAGATGTCGTCATTACCGCCGGCCAGGCGTGCGACCACCGGCAGTTCGATACCGCGGCTCGCCGCCTTGTAGGGATCAAAGGTAATCCGGACCTCACGTTCACGCCCGCCACGCAACTCGGAACGCGCCACACCCGGCACCCGTTCAAAACGGGTCTGCACCACTTCCTCGAGGTAATCGCGGTAGGACTCTATATCGCGGGGATTATCCGGCGTGGTGCGGATAATGAACCAGGCAATCGCCTGGCTGCGAACCCCCACGGTACTCAGTGTGGGTTCATCCGCATCGTCCGGATAGCTTTTGACACGGTTGAGACGGTTGAGGACCTCGATCAGGCCGCGTTCCAGGTCCGTCCCGACAGCAAGCGTGACCGTTATGCGGCCGCGACCCCGCTGCGCCGTTGACTCCAGCGTGGTCATGCCGGGCAGTCCGCGCAGCACCTTCTCCTGCGGCTCGATGATCTCGGCCTCCACCTCCTCCGGTGCCGCGGCACGCCAGCCGGTATTGATCGTGATCGTCGGGCGTTCGACTTCGGGAGTCAGCTGAACGGGCAGGCGGGTCAGACTGACGCTGCCGAACAGGAGTACCAGCAACACCGCAACCAGTGCAGCGATATGGTTGTCGAGCATGTACCGCTGCAGGCTCACGTCCCCGGCAGTTCCTCCGCTACCGAGACCGACTGGCCACTGCGCAGCCGCTCGCTGCCGCGGATGATCACGCGATCACCCGGCACGATGCCGCCGGACACCTCGATGTAGTCACCATCGGCGATGCCGGTCTCCACGCTGACCTGCTCCGCAAGATTATTGCTATCTACCCGGAATACGCTGACCCCGTCACGGCGCATTACCAGCGCATCACGCGGTACCACCGTGGCAGTGCGTGATGTGGCTGCCGGGATGGCAATACGCACGCTCTGCCCGGATGACCAGCGCGGCTCGTCCAGGGTCAGCCGCAATTCGTAGAGACGTGACTGCTGGTTGCCAACCGGCACCAGGGTGCGTACCCGGCCAGTGTCTTCGACTCCAGCGGCAGAAAAACCCAGCTCCATACCCGTGGCCACAAAGGGCAATACGGACACCGGCACCCAGGCCTGCACCTCCAGGGAAGTGGTATCAACAAGCCGGATCACCGCCGTGCCGGCATCCGCCCATTCACCCGCCTGGATAAAGCGTTCGGTGACCACACCGTCAAACGGCACCTTGATGGAAGTGCGCTGCAGTTTCTCGCGTGACTGCTTGACGCGCGCCTGGTTGGCCGTGTAATCGCTGCGCGCCACGGCCAGGTCACGCCGGACCGCGTCAATCCGGCTCTTTGCCGCATGATTTTTCTCGGCAAGTTTCTCCAGGCGCTTCAGTTCCGCCTTGTTGAAATCCACACTCGCACGGGCACGAGTAATACTGGCCTCGTGTTCGGTCAGCTCTTCACGTATCAGGGTGTCATCAAGACGGGTTGCCGCCATGTCCCGGGAAAGCTGGGTACCGACCTCGGCAACCCAGACGACCTGGCCCTCTACCTGTGCCGCAAGCCGGGTGTCATTGCGGCTGATAACGGTCCCGGCAATGTGACTTTCCGGGGTCATCCGGCGTTCCACTGCGCTGGCAACAACGACCGGCACGGCCGTGTCGTTTGCAGATACCATGCCGGTGGCTGCCAGCAGCAGTATGCAGGCAATGCCTGCGATCCTGTACAGCGATACCACTGGATACATCGCGACCAACCCGGTTCTCCGGTTATTTACACTCTGCCCCAAACCCCTAAAAGGCTCCGGTATAACAGTTTACCTGCCCTGCCACGGCTTGGCACGGTGTATTACCAGGGGAATGAAGCGCGGTAACCGGGAGGATTGTGGAATTGCAGCCCGCGCGCGGCGTCAATCCTTGCGCTCGGATTCACGCCATGCAAAGGAGCAGTCCAGATGCGTCCGGACCGTGATCAATCCACTCAGGCCGTCCTCAATCATGATGTCCAGCGGCCGGCGTCTACGCAAGCGCTTGCAGGGTTGCTTCATCCACATGACCCCGATCCGGGCATTGCGGGGAAAGGTTGTGCGCAGGGCATCGGCAATACCAAGCAGATGCTCTACCCGCTTCAGAACGGCGGGATCATCCGGCAACGGGGTTTGTTCCTGGTAACGTCGCAGCATTCGGGTCGGGGTGCCATCGGGTAACGCCAGCATGGCGACCTGGTCGCTGGCCTTGATATCCCAGTCTTCCAGCGTGTTCACCACCATACGTCCGAGTTCGGCGCGATCTGCGTCTGTCAGTCCAGCCATGTGCCTGTTCCACCTGCCTGTCTTTGCTTCGATTAAATTGACCGGGGATAGTACCATGTGGTTACCGCCTGCTCTGACAGCCTCATTTTTTATCATCACAGAGAACCGGGAAGTATCGCAAGATAACTGTGTTTTTTATATGTTTTACGAGTACAGATCATGTCATCACTTGCTTTCTTGCTGTT
>JAUVNM010000275.1 GCA_030599705.1 Gammaproteobacteria bacterium | reverse complement strand
CTCAACGTCTGGGACAACCTGATGGCGGACAACCGCTGCGGTGCCTGTCACGGTAGCGGCGGACAGTCACCCACCTTCGTGCGCTCCGATGACATCAACCTTGCCTATAACGCGGCCAATGGCATCGTTGACCTGGTGTCCCCCGCCAATTCGCGCATGGTCACCAAGGTCGGCGGCGGACACAATTGCTGGCTGACCAGTGCCAGCGCCTGTGCCGACGTGATCACCTCGTATATCACGGCCTGGGCCGGGGGCATGATCGGCGCGGGCAACGTGGTCCAGCTGGAGGCGCCGCCACTGTATGACCCGAGTGACAGCAAGAGTTTCCCGGTGGACTCCACCCTGTTTGCGGCGACGGTCCACGTGCTGCTTGTCGACAACTGTTCCGGCTGTCACGTGGATTCTGCCGCCAATGCGCAATCACCGTTCTTTGCGGACCCCGACCCGAACGTTGCCTACCTCGCGGCGCAGTCGAAGATGGACCTGGATAACCCTGCGAATTCACGCTTCGTGGTGCGTCTGCGCGACGAGTTTCATAACTGCTGGAGCAGTAATTGCCTGAGCGATGCCAATGATATGGAAGCGGAAATTGCTGCGTTTGCCGGGCAGGTGCCGCTGACGCAGATTGATCCGCAGCTGGTCACCAGCAAGGCGTTGACCTTGCCCGAGGGGATTGTTGCCAGTGGTGGCAGCCGCATCGAGGATAACCTGATCGCCCTGTACCAGTTCAAGACGGGGGCGGGCGCCACGGCATTCGACACCAGTGGCGTGGCGCCGGACATGCACCTTGGCTTAAGCGGCAATGTCAGCTGGGTCGGCGGCTGGGGTATCAATATCAGCAGCGGCAAGGCACAGGCCTCGACGAACAGCAGCCGGAAACTGCATGACCTGATTACGGCCACCGGCGAGTACAGCATCGAGGCCTGGGTCGCCCCGGCCAACGTCAGCCAGGAAGGTCCGGCGCGTATTATCAGTTATTCCGCCGGCACTACCACGCGCAACTTCACCCTCGGGCAGACACAGTACAACTACAATTACCTGAACCGCACCACGACCACTGACGCCAATGGCGATCCGGCGTTGTCCACGGCCGATGCCGACGAGGACCTGCAGGCCACCCTGCAGCACGTGGTGGTCACCTACGACCCGGTCAACGGCCGGCAGATCTACGTAAATGGCATGCATACCGGCGATGTCGACCCGGTGGTCGGCGGCAGCCTGGTCGACTGGGACAACAGTTTTGCCTTCGTGCTCGGCAACGAGGTCTCGGGTGACCGCCAGTGGCAGGGCGTCCTGCGCCTGGTGGCGATCCACAACCGTGCACTGACACCGGAACAGATCCTGCAGAATTTCTCCGTCGGTGTCGGCGAGAAATTTTTTCTGCTGTTCAGTGTTGCCGATCTGGTCGGTGTGCCGGACAGCTACATCATGTTCGAGGTCAGCCAGTACGACACCTACAGCTACCTGTTCAAGGAGCCGGTGTTCATCAGCCTCGACCCGGCGGTCACCCCGGACAATATCCCGGTGACCGGCATGCGTCTCGGCATCAACGGCAAGGAAGCGCTAGTCGGCCAGGCGTGGAAGCATCTCGATACCATGATCAGCAGTGCGTTTTACGTAGCGGGCAGCGGCCAGCAGCTCTCCGGCCTCGGGACGATTATCGCGCTGGAGAAAGGGCCGGCGGCTGACGAGTTTTTCCTGACCTTCGAGGTGCTGGGCAGCAACACCAACGTGGTGATCGAGCCGGCGCCACTGACACCGGCGCCACCGGCTGACCTGCCCGAGGCAGCCGACATTGGTGTGCGCAATTTCGATGAGATCGACGCGACCATGGCGGCCGTCACCGGGGTCAGCCGCGAGCAGGTCGATGTTGATGCGGTATTCGATGCGGTACGCCAGCAGCTGCCAACGGTGGAGAACATCGAGGGGTTCCTGGCGGCGCAGCAGATGGCGATCTCCCAGATGGCGATCGAATACTGCAATGCGCTGGTCGACAACAACGGCCAGATACTGCGCACTGCCTACTTCCCGGGGTTTGATTTCACGAGTACGGCTGGCAGCGCATTTGACGACACGCTCAAGCGTGGCCGTGTGATTACGCCGTTACTCGACAAGATCATGGGTTCCGGGCTGACGACGCAACCTGATCCTTTGGCCGTCAGTACGGAAATCGACAGCCTGATACTTGACCTTGCCGCCTGTGCCGTGGCGCCGCCGGCACCGACCTGCGACACGCTGACGCGTACCGCTGAGATTGTGAAAGCCGCTTGCGCCGCCCTGCTCGGCAGTGGCGTGATGTTGTTGCAATAGGACAATCCAGGAGCCTTGCATGTTCAGAAAACGCAGAACCCTGTTACCCGATGAGCCGCTGTGCCTGAATACGCACGGCCGGCCGGTGAGCCGCCGCGACTTTCTCGCGCAGGGACTGGCGACCGGGCTCGGGCTGGTGACGGCACCGACGTTTCTCGGGCTGTTTGCCAATCCGCGCCAGGCCGCGGCCACGCTGGCACCCGACATCGAGGCACTCAAGACGGCGTGCGGCATCAAGTCGCTTGGTGCCGGCAAGATCCCGTTTATCTGTTTCGATCTCGCCGGCGGTGCGAATTTCGCCGGTTCCAATGTGCTGGTCGGCCAGCAGGGCGGGCAGCTGGATTCGTTAAGCACCGCGGGTTACAGCAAGCTTGGCCTGCCGGGGGACATGACCCCGGATTCCATTGACCCGAACACGGGCCTGAACTTCATCAACACCGATTTCGGCCTGGCGTTTCATACCACCAGCGCCATGCTCGCCGGCATCAACGAAAAGGCCGGCGGCCGTGCGGCGGAGATCAACGGGGCCATCATCCCGGCACGCTCCGACAACGACACCGGCAACAACCCGCACAACCCCCTGTACGGGATTGCCAGGGCCGGCGCCGACGGCAGCCTGCTGTCGCTGATCGGTTCGCGCAGTTCTGATTCCGGTGCCAACTCCATGGCGCCGGCCATGATGCTCGACCCGGCAATCCGCCCGACCAAGGTGGACCGGCCCTCGGATGTCACCGGCATGGTGGATACCGGCCAGTTGATCGGCGTGCTCGACCAGGCCGACGCCGTGGCAGTAATGGAATCCATCGAGCGCATCAGCCGCATGAAACTCGACAGCGTGGACACCAGGGTGACGGCCGATAAGGTGATCAAGGACCTGGTGCAATGCGGTTACGTCAAGGCCGCCGACATCGCCGACCGCTTTGGCGACCCGACCACGCTCGATCCGGGGCGGGACCCCGACAGTGTCGGGGCCGGCGGGATCTTTTCACAGGCCGAGTTTGATGGTGACAGCGAGTTCCGCAAGACCGCCTCG
>JAUVNM010000031.1 GCA_030599705.1 Gammaproteobacteria bacterium | reverse complement strand
TACATCCCGGCAGAAGCTATGACGTGATTGTGATTGGTGGCGGCCATGCCGGCACCGAGGCGGCGCTCGCTGCTGCCCGGCTGGGTGCCCGCACCCTGTTACTGACCCATAAGGTTGAAACCCTTGGCCAGATGAGTTGCAACCCGGCCATCGGCGGGATTGGCAAGAGCCACCTGGTCCGGGAAATTGATGCCCTTGGCGGGCTGATGGCGCGCGCTGCCGACCGGGCCGGTATCCAGTTCCGGGTGCTCAATGCCAGCAAGGGTCCGGCCGTGCGCGCTACCCGCGCCCAGGCGGACCGGGTGTTGTACCGGCAGGCCGTGCGTTCGGTACTGGAGCAGGCGCCCAACCTGACCATCTTCCAGCAGGCCGTCGACGATCTCGTCGTTACCGGGGAGCGGGTCACCGGTGTGGTGACGCACACGGGACTGAGCTTTCATGCGCCGGCGGTGGTACTTACCGTGGGCACGTTTCTGGGCGGTTGTATGCATATCGGGACGCAGCAGCAGGCCGGTGGCCGTGCCGGCGATCCACCGGCAAACGCGCTCGCCGCGCGCCTGCGGGACCTGCCGCTACGGGTCGAGCGCCTGAAGACCGGGACCCCGCCGCGCCTCGATGGCCGCGGTATTGACTACCGCAAGTTGCAGGAACAGCCGGGGGATGAGCCGCTGCCGGTGATGTCCTTCCTGGGCGCGGTGGCGGATCACCCGCGCCAGGTGTCCTGCCACATTACCCATACCTGTGAAGCGACCCATGACATTATTCGCGGCGGCCTCGAGGACTCGCCGCTGGTTACCGGCGCGATCCAGGCAAACGGGCCGCGCTACTGTCCCTCGATCGAGGACAAGGTGGTCCGCGTTGCCGAGCGGACGTCCCACCAGATATTCGTGGAACCGGAGGGTCTCGACACCCATGAGGTCTATCCCAACGGGATTTCCACCAGCCTGGCCTTTGAGGTGCAGGAGGCGCTGGTGCGCTCGATCCGCGGTTTCGAGCAGGTGCATATCACGCGGCCGGGTTATGCCATCGAATATGACTTTTTTGATCCGCGCGACCTGCAGGCCTCGCTGCAGACCAAAGTCATCCGCGGGCTGTATTTCGCGGGCCAGATCAACGGCACCACCGGTTACGAGGAAGCCGCGGCGCAGGGGCTGATTGCCGGACTCAATGCTGCGCGTCAGGTGCAGGACAAGGCTCCCTGGTCACCGGGACGTGATACGGCCTACATCGGGGTGTTGATCGATGACCTCGTCACCCGCGGCACCCGTGAGCCGTACCGCATGTTTACCAGCCGCGCCGAGTACCGCCTGCTGCTGCGCCAGGACAACGCGGACCTGCGCCTGACCCCCGTGGGGCGCGAACTCGGGCTGGTCGATGACCGGCGCTGGCGGGTCTTCATTGAAAAACGTGAAATCATTGAACAGGAACAACAGCGCCTGGACGGTCTGCCGGTGCACCCGGAATCCGCCACCGGTAAAGCCGTCTCGAAGCTCCTTGAGCGCCCCCTGTCGCGCGAACAGCGCGCGTCCGCCCTGCTGCGCCGCCCGGATGTGTCTTATCATGCCCTGATGGCGGTGGCTGGAATCGGCCCCGGGGTGGCCGCTGCGCAGGTCGCCGAGCAGGTGGAGATCCAGGCAAAGTATTCCGGATACCTGGAGCGCCAGCAGGCCGAGATTGCGCGCCTGCAACGTAACCAGGAACAAGCCCTGCCGCCGGAATTGGATTACAATGCCGTGCGGGGGCTGTCAAACGAGGTGTGTGAAAAATTGCAGGGTGTCAGACCACAGACCATCGGCCAGGCGACCCGCATCCCGGGCATGACCCCGGCAGCCATATCGCTGTTACTGATTCATCTGAAAAAACGGGACCCCGTTGAACGCAGGAGCGCCTGACGCAAATCGTCAACCCATGTACAACCGAACCTACAGGGGCAAGTCACAACAAGGCAAGTTCGTTAATCCGGAAGACTTGCTGGAGGACGGCCTGTATGCGCTCGGGCTGGAAGAGCAGCTGTCCGGTGATGACCGGTTGATGGAATACATCACCGAGCTGATGAACTGGAACCGGATCTATAACCTGACCTCGGTACGCAAGCCGACCGAGATCGTGACCCGGCACATCCTCGACTGCCTGACCATTTTACCCCACCTGAACGGCGACCGGATCCTCGATATCGGGACTGGCGCCGGCCTGCCCGGCATCCCGCTGGCGATTGCCTGCCCGGAGCGCGCGTTTGTGCTGCTCGACAGCAGCAGCAAGAAATTACGTTTTATCCAGCAGACCCTCGGCATTCTGGAGCTGGATAACGTCAAACTGGAACATGTGCGGATCGAGGATTACCGGCCCGACGAACTGTTCGGTACCGTCATCTGCCGTGCATTTTCGGACCTGCATGATCTTTACAAGCATGCCGCGCGTTTGTGTACAGTGGATGGACGGATGCTTGCGATGAAGGGCGTATACCCGATGGCCGAGATCGAGAGCCTGGAAGACAAGGACGTGATCGATGATGTGGTTTCCCTGACCGTCCCGGGGCTGGATGCAGAACGGCACCTGGTGTTGATGCACCCCACTACTAACGGCTAACCAGGCAGGTACAGCATGGCCAGGATAATCGCGGTAACCAACCAGAAAGGCGGGGTCGGCAAGACCACGACCAGTATCAATTTTGCCGCGTCGCTGGCAGAAACCGGCCGCCGCGTCCTGTTGATTGATCTCGACGCCCAGGGCAATGCCACCATGGGCAGCGGCATCAACAAGCATGAAGTCATCAAGACCGGCTATGACCTGTTGCTCGGGCATGCCGAAATCCGTGATGTCATTGTGTATGCACCGGACGCCGGTTATGACCTGCTGCCCGGCAACAGCGACCTCACGGCCGCCGAAGTGGAGTTGCTGGACCGCGACAACCGTGAACGCCGGCTGCGTGCGGCGCTGACCTATGTGCAAAAAGACTACGAGGTCATCATGATCGACTGTCCGCCGTCGCTCAGCATACTGACCATCAACGCGCTGGCAGCGGCACACAGCGTGTTCATTCCGATCCAGTGCGAGTACTACGCGCTGGAAGGGTTGTCCGCACTGCTCGAGACGATTGAACAGGTGCGGGTTGCCGTGAATACGGAACTGGAAATCGAAGGCCTGCTGCGCACCATGTACGATGCACGTAACAATCTTTCCAATGATGTCTCTGCCCAGTTGCAGCAGCACTTCGGTGACAAGGTGTATCGCACCATCATCCCGCGCAACGTCCGGCTCGCGGAGGCACCCAGCCACGGACTGCCGATATTGCACTACGACCGGTCATCGCGCGGGGCGGCGGCCTACCTGGCGCTGGCGGGTGAGTACGTGCGCCGTCACACACCGGCGGAAGTGGTGCAGGCAACGGCAACGGATGACACGCCGGTGGAACAGCCGGTAGCACATCACCCGACGATGTAATTATTTACTGAACTGTAACGGACATTACTATGGCAGCTAAAAAACGCGGATTGGGCCGGGGACTGGAAGCACTGCTCGGAGCGGCGGCACAGGAAAACCCGCCGGAGCCGGCCGCGGCGCCTGATAACAATGCCGCACCGGCACTCAAGGCGGTCCCGACAGCGGAACCCGCGGTTCCCGAAGACGGCGGGTTGCGCAACCTGCCGGTTGATATTATCGAGCGCGGCAAATTCCAGCCACGCGTGGACATGCACCAGGAGTCCCTGCAGGACCTCGCCGATTCCATCAGCGAACAGGGCGTGGTGCAGCCGATCGTGGTGCGCGGCATCGGTGCAGGGCGTTACGAGATCATCGCCGGCGAGCGCCGCTGGCGTGCCGCGCAACTCGCCGGCCTGCACGAGATACCCGCGGTCATCCGCGATGTCGATGACCGTTCCGCAATCGCCATTGGGTTGATTGAAAACATCCAGCGTGAAAACCTCAACCCGATTGAAGAGGCGCGCGCCCTGAAACGCCTGGTCGATGAATTCGAGGTCACGCACGAGGAAGCGGCACAGGCCGTCGGCCGCTCGCGTGCCGCGGTATCCAACCTGTTGCGCCTGCTGGATCTGGAAAATGCGGTCAGGGAAATGGTTGAACGCCGCGAACTGGAGATGGGCCATGCCCGCGCACTGCTGGCGCTCGCCGGCAGGAAACAGGTGGACGCCGCCCGCCACGTCATCGGCAAGGGACTGACAGTGCGCGCCACCGAGGCGCTGGTGCAGCAGCTGCAGCAGACAAAACGCAGCAAGAAGTCCACGACCGCGAGCAAGGACCCGAATGTGTTGCAGCTCGAGGCAAGACTTGCAGATACCCTCGGTGCGCGCGTGATCGTGCATTCCGCGCGCGCCGGCAAGGGCAAGCTCGAGATCCACTACAACAGCCTCGACGAGCTCGACGGTATCCTCGAACACATCCGCTAGGCAGCGGCCGATAACTTCAAGCGAAACTGGCGGAATAAATTCCGCCCTACAACACCGTACTTTGTAGGGCCGAATTTATTCGGCTTAGTACAAACTGAGCTACTACCAAGTTATTAATATTATTGACCCTGGCCGTTAGTCATCTTTATAATGCCCGCCCCGGTTGCCCTGGGGCGGTGCGCTCGCGTGCGGCCATAGTGGCCAGGATGTAAGCGATTGATTTATATGCCTATTTCAGGGTCTTTCCTGGGCGGGATCGGTACTGCGCTACGCATCCAGCTGCTCCTGGTGGGCCTGGCGGCGCTGGTGTTGCTGGTTCTGTCCGGACAAATCCAGGCGCTAGCCGTGCTGTTTGGCGGGGCCATGGCCGCGCTCAACCTGGTGCTGCTGGAATGGCGCCGTTACCAGGCCGACAGCGGCCGGGCCCTGAGCGCTGGCCAGAGCCTGTGGGCGTTGTATCGCAGCGCCATCGAGCGCTTTGCCCTGGTGCTGGCCCTGTTCGCGCTGGGCATGGGAGTGCTGCAGCTGGAACCGTTGCCGCTGCTGACGGGATTTATTGCAGGCCAGCTTGGCCTGTTTGTGACAGGAACCAGAAGGAAAAACTGATTCATGGCGAGCGAGTCGCTGACAACCTCGGGTTATATCAAGCACCACCTGACCAATCTGACCTTTGGCCCGTTCCCGGAAGGGCACGAGCATGCCGGTCACTGGGGTCTTGCCCATACGGCGGCCGATGCCAAGGCCATGGGTTTCTGGGCAATCCATGTCGACACCATGTTCTGGTCGATCTTGCTCGGCGCGCTGTTCCTGCTGCTGTTTCGCAAGGTAGCGAGAAATGCGACCGCCGATATACCCGGCGGCATGCAGAATTTTGTCGAGTGGATCGTCGAATTCGTCGATGGCATCGTCAGGGGGACCTTTACCGGGCGTAATGCGCTGGTCGCGCCGATGGCGCTGACCATCTTTGTCTGGGTGTTCCTGATCAATGTCATGGACCTGATTCCGGTCGACTGGCTGCCGCAGGTCGCCACGTTGCTGGGCAGCAACGTCTTCGGTATGGATCCGCACCACGTGTTCTTCAGGGTGGTGCCGTCCACCGACCCCAATGCGACCTTCGGCATGGCACTGGCCGTATTTGCACTGACGATTTTCTACAGTTTCAAAATCAAGGGCGCCGGCGGGTTTGCGGCCGAACTCACCATGCACCCGTTCAGCTCGAACAACAAGCTGCTGCAACTGGTATTTATCCCGATAAACTTTTTGCTCGAATTCGTTTCGCTGCTGGCCAAGCCGCTGTCCCTGTCGCTGCGGCTCTACGGCAACATGTTTGCCGGCGAGATGATCTTTATCCTGATTGCACTGATGTACGGCGGGGGCTGGATGCTGGGTATTTTTGGCGGCTTCCTGCAGCTGGGCTGGGCCATCTTCCATGTCCTTATCATTACCCTGCAGGCCTTTATCTTCATGATCCTGACCGTGGTCTACATGGACCTGGCCTACCAGACGGGCGAACACTGATTATCCGGATTATCTGATTTTATTTACCAGGAGAAAACAACATGACTGAAGTAACTGCTTTGCTCTTTATCGCGGGCGCCATCATGATGGGTCTGGGTGCCCTGGGGGCAGCGATCGGTATCGGCATCCTCGGTGGTCGCTTCCTCGAGGGTGCTGCCCGCCAGCCGGAACTGATACCCGTGCTGCGTGGCCAGTTCTTCCTGATGATGGGCCTGACCGACGCGGTGCCGATGATTGCCGTGGGTGTCGCGTTCTACGTCATCTTTGCGGTCGCGGGTTAATAACCGGCGCTAACAGCGGGACGGACTACGCGAATGAATATCAACATGACCCTGATAGGCCAGTCGATCACGTTCTTTGTGTTTGTCTGGTTCTGCTACAAGTTTATCTGGCCGCCACTGATCAATGCGCTGGAAGAACGCAAGGTGAAAATCGCCGATGGCCTGGCGGCTGCCGAGCATGGCAAACGAGAACAGGAACTGGCCGAGGGCCGCGCCAAGGAAATCCTGCGTGAAGCCAAGGACCAGGCGGGCGACATTATCAACCGCGGTGAGAAGCGCGCCGCCGAGATCGTCGATGAAGCCAAGGACGACGCACGTACTGAAGGTGAGCGCCTGCTGGTCGCTGCCCGTGCCGAGATTGACCAGGAAGTAAACCGCGCCAGGGAAGACCTGCGTGGCAAGGTGGTCTCGATCGCCGTGGCCGGTGCCGGCAAGGTGCTGGAGCGCGAAGTCGATGAGGCCACCCATGCCGAGCTCATGAATAAACTGGTAGCCGAGATCTGATGGCCGAAGCACTGACAGTCGCCCGGCCTTATGCCCAGGCAGCATTCCTGTTCGCCAGCCAGCATCACACGCTGAAGGACTGGTCGGAGATGCTGCAACTGCTGGCCGCGGTTGCCACGGACCCGCAAATGGCAGACATGATCGACAACCCGCAGCTGACCGAGGCACAGGTGGCTGATCTGTTTATCGGTGTCGGTGGTGACCGCCTCAATGAGAAATGTCACAACTTCATTCGCCTGCTGGCCGAGAACCGGCGACTGCATGTACTGCCGGATATTGCGGCCCTGTTTGAAATCCAGCGCCGCGAGGCCGAGCAGACTGTCAAAGCGGAACTTGTTACCGCTTTCCCGGCCAGCGAGCCCCAGCAGACTGCCATTATCGCGGCACTGAAAAAACGCCTGCAGCTTGATATCGAGCTGGAATGCAGCATCGACCCGGCACTGCTGGGTGGCGCCATTATCCGCGCCGGTGATCTGGTGATAGACGGTTCCGTGCGCGGCAAGCTCGAACGGCTGGGCTCTGCCCTGATGTATTAAAAGAATTTACTGATACAGGAAGCACAAGCTATGCAACTCAATCCCACTGAAATCAGCGATCTGATCAAGAGCCGCATCGAGCAGTTTGAAGTCGTTGCCGAGGCGCGCACCGAAGGCACGGTGGTCAGCCTGACCGACGGCATTGCCCGCATTCACGGCCTGGCCGACGTCATGCAGGGCGAGATGATCGAATTCCCCGGCAACATATTCGGCATGGCGCTCAACCTGGAGCGTGATTCCGTCGGCGCGGTCATCCTCGGCGAATACAAGGGCATTACGGAAGGCGACAGCGTCAAGTGTACCGGCAGGATTCTCGAGGTGTCGGTTGGTGAAGCCATGCTTGGACGCGTGGTCGATTCGCTCGGCAACCCGATTGACGGCAAGGGCCCGATTGCGGCGGAGGCGACCTCGCCGATTGAAAAGATTGCCCCGGGCGTGATTGCACGTCAATCGGTCGACCAGCCGGTGCAGACCGGCCTGAAATCGATTGACTCCATGGTGCCGATTGGCCGCGGGCAGCGCGAGCTGATTATCGGTGATCGTCAGACCGGCAAGAGTGCGGTGGCCATCGATACCATCATCAACCAGAAGGGCACCGGCATCAAGTGTATCTACGTGGCGATTGGCCAGAAGAATTCCACCATTGCCAACGTGGTGCACAAGCTGGAAGAGCATGGCGCCATGGAACATACCATCATCGTCGCCGCCGCCGCCGCCGAATCGGCCGCCATGCAGTACATTGCACCGTATGCCGGCTGCACCATGGGCGAGTATTTCCGTGACCGCGGTGAAGACGCGCTGATCATCTATGACGATCTGACCAAGCAGGCCTGGGCCTATCGTCAGGTATCGCTGCTGTTGCGGCGCCCGCCGGGCCGCGAGGCCTACCCGGGTGACGTGTTCTACCTGCACTCGCGCCTGCTGGAACGTGCCGCGCGTATCAATGCTAACGAGGTCGAGAAACTCACGAATGGCGAAGTGAAGGGCAAGACCGGTTCACTGACCGCAATGCCGATCATTGAAACGCAGGCCGGTGACGTGTCGGCGTTCGTGCCGACCAACGTGATTTCCATTACCGACGGACAGATCTTCCTCGAGTCCGACCTGTTCAATGCCGGCATCCGCCCGGCCATCAATGCCGGCCTGTCGGTGTCGCGTGTCGGTGGCGCGGCCCAGACCAAAATCATCAAGAAGCTGGGTGGCGGTGTGCGCCTGGCACTGGCGCAGTATCGCGAATTGGCGGCGTTTTCGCAGTTCGCCTCGGATCTCGACGCGGCCACCCGCAAGCAGCTGGAACGTGGTCAGCGCGTAACCGAGCTGATGAAGCAGAAGCAGTACTCGCCCCTGTCGGTTGCCGAGATGGCCGTGTCACTGTTTGCGGCCGAGCAGGGTTTCCTGGATGACGTCGAAATTAACAAGATCGTGGTTTTCGAGTCTGCCCTGCATTCCTACATGCACGCCAGCCAGCAGGCACTGATGGACAGGATCAACGAGACCAGTGACTACAACGACGAGATCGAGTCCGGCCTGAAGGCGGCCGTCGAGGATTTCAAGGCGACGGGGACATGGTAATCATTAGGAACCATCGAATTCTTTGTAGGAGCGAGCTTGCTCGCGAATTGTGTGACACCAGGCATGCTGTTCGCGAGCAAGCTCGCTCCTACAGAACGATAACCGGTTAACAGCGGGATAAAATCAGATGTCAGGCGCCAAGGAAATTCGCACCAAAATTGCGAGCATCAAGAATACGCAGAAGATCACCAGGGCCATGGAAATGGTCGCGGCGAGCAAGATGCGCAAGGCGCAGGAACGCATGCGCGCGACGCGGCCATATGCCGAGAAGATGCAGAACGTGGTCTCACACCTCGCAAATGCCCACCCCGAGTATCACCACCCGTTCCTGGAGGAGCGTGAAGCCCGGCGTGTCGGCCTGATTATCATCTCCACCGACCGCGGGCTGTGTGGCGGGCTGAATGTCAACCTGTTCAAGACCGCCATTGTTGCGATGAAGGAATGGGATGCGGACAACCTCGAGATTGACCTGGACCTGATCGGCACCAAGAGCAACGCGTTTTTCAAGCGCCTCGGCGGCAACGTGGTGTCCACGGCCAGTCACCTTGGCGATGCGCCGTCGATTATCGAGCTGATCGGCACTGTCAAGGTCATGCTGGATGCCTACGAGGAAGGCCGGATCGACCGGCTGTATATTGCGCATAACGTGTTCGTGAACACCATGACGCAGAATCCGGTACTCAAGCAGTTGTTGCCGCTGCAGGGCGCGGATGACGAGGCACTGAAGACGCACTGGGATTATATCTACGAGCCGGACTCCAAGCCGGTGATGGATGCCCTGATGATCCGCTACATCGAGTCCCTGGTTTACCAGGGCGTCGTGGAAAACGTGGCCTGCGAGCAGGCGGCGCGCATGGTTGCGATGAAGGCGTCGACTGACAACGCCGGCAACCTGATCGATGAACTGCAGCTGATCTACAACAAGGCGCGCCAGGCCGCAATTACCCAGGAGATCTCCGAGATCGTCGCGGGCGCAGCCGCGGTTTAATTAATTAATTGTAGGAGCCGCCTTGGCGGCGAACAATTCGCGGGCAAGCACGCTCCTACGGAAATATTTAAAAGATATTATGGAATGAGGAAGACATCATGAATGCTGGCAACATAGTGGAAGTCATCGGTGCCGTGGTCGACGTGGAATTCCCGCGTGACAGCGTGCCCAGGGTCTACAACGCGCTGAAGGTCGAGGAAGCAGGGTTGACCCTGGAGGTGCAGCAGCAGCTGGGCGACGGTGTTGTACGTACCATTGCCATGGGCTCGACGGATGGTCTGAAACGCGGTCTCTCCGTACTCAGTACCGGCGAGCCCATCAAGGTTCCGGTTGGCGAGAAGACCCTCGGTCGCATCATGGACGTACTCGGTGAGCCGGTGGACGAGAAGGGCGACATTGGTGCCGAGCTGTCCATGCCGATTCATCGCGCCGCGCCGACGTTTGCCGAGCAGGCGGCCTCGGTGCGCTGTTCTGTGAACGGCGGCGGGTCGCGGTGGATCGGCAGGAACGTCTTGGCGTTCAGTGGCCCGAGCTCATCGACTGGCTCACCGACGACATTCAGGATGCGTCCGAGACACTCGTTGCC
>JAUVNM010000078.1 GCA_030599705.1 Gammaproteobacteria bacterium | reverse complement strand
GGTTGCAGTTTATGCGCGAGGCGCAGGCCTTCCTCGCCACTGCCGGCAGTCGCGACTTCGAAGCCGTCCTTGCGTAAAAAGCGTTCGACGATATCGCGCGCTTCCGTATCATCATCGATCACAAGGACGGTATGTCCCGCCCCGGATACACGCATCTCTTCCAGCTCGGTATCGGTCTTGACCGGTGTGGCCTCCACAGGAGTTTCTGCATTGGCCCCGGGCAGTAGAGCAGGTATACGTATGGTAAAGGTAGAGCCCTCGCCGACACTGCTCCTGACGGTAAGATCACCGCCCAGCAACTGGCAGAAACCGCGTGATATTGGCAGTCCCAGACCGGTGCCGCCATAATCGCGGGTGGTCGAAGTGTCGGCCTGGCCGAACTCGTTGAAGACATGGTCCAGCTTGTCTGCCGGGATGCCGATTCCGGTGTCGCTCACCGAAAAGGTCAGCCATTCACCGTCGGCATGTGACTTGCGCTGCGCCCGCAGGGTAATGGTGCCGTCATGGGCAAACTTGGCGGCATTGGACAACAGGTTCAACAGTGACTGGCGCAGCTTGGTGAGATCCTGGTGAGCACTGCCGAGTTGCTCGCCACGTTCTATTTTTAACTGGTTGTTGTTCTTGCTCACCAGTGGCTGCGCGGTGCCAGCGGCCTGGTCAATCAGTGAGCTGACATCGAAAACCTCGGCAAACGCCTCCATTTTTCCTGACTCTATCTTGGACAGATCAAGCACGTCATTGATCAGCGCCAGCAAGTGATTGCCGGCCTGGTTGATCTTCTTCAGGTCGGGTATAAAGTCGTCCTGTCCGACATCCTCCGCTTCTTCCATCAGCATCTCGCTGTAACCGAGAATGGCATTCATGGGGGTGCGCAGTTCGTGGCTCATATTCGCCAGGAAACCCGACTTGGCCTTGTTGGCGCTTTCTGCCGCTTCTTTTGCCTCGGCCAGTTCCTTTGCCGCACGGTTGCGCTGTTCAAAGTCCAGTACCAGGCGAATGGAGATCGAGAGGCCCTCGCTGGTCTTTTCCAGCCAGTCCTGCTGGCCTTCATCGAGTGGCCTGAGACCACCCAACTCCATTACTGCTATCACCGTTTCGTCGTGAACCAGGGGGTATATGAGCAGACCGCTGAGTGAGACGCTGCCCAGACCCAGTGCCAGCTGTGCATATTCAGGCATGTTATCGATTTTCAAGGGAGCGGCATCCCTGACGACCTGACCGAGCAGGCCATCCCCCGATTCAAAGTTGTCGATGCCGCCTTGCTTCGGGTAGCCGTAAGCGGCTTCACGTACGTAGGTATTGCCGTTACGCAGCACGAACAGTGCGGCAAACTGCAAGTCGAGATAGCGTGCGAGCTGGTGCACAATGGCACTTGCCAGGCTGCCCATCTCCTGCTGGCCACGCAGCACTCCGTAGAGTTCGTTCAGCGCGATCTCGGTTTTCCGCTGTCTTTCGACATTCTCGTTCAGCACCTTCAGCGCTTCTTCAGCCTGTTTGCGCTCAGTGATGTCACGCAGCGAACTGGCGACCAGTACGCCATCTTCGGTTTCAATCGGACTGAGACTGATCTCCACAGGAAACTCCCGGCCTGTCCTGGATAGGCCAAACAGCTCCAGTTCCGAGTCCATGGACCGGGCGGCCGGGTTAGTAAAGAACGATCGCACATGCCCGGGATGCTGTTCGCGGAAGCGCTGCGGCATAAGCTTCTCAATGGGCTGTCCTGTCAATTTATCGCGGGAATAACCGAACAGTTCTTCAGCCCGGCGATTGACCATCACGATCTCACCCGATGCTTCGATAATGACCATCGCGTCCGGGGCAGACTCGAGCAGTGTGCGGAAGCGTTTCTGACTCTCCTCGATACGGCGCACCATAGGTCTTGCCATGCGCATCACCAGCAGGCCGCCAATGAAAATAATGACGGCTGCAATACCCAGCGCAGTGGCAGCCGCCTTCATGAACGGCGCAGTAACCTCGCGCATATCAAGTTTTGCAACCAGACCCAGGTCCAGTTCCTCTATTGGCTCGAATGCTGCCAACACCCGTTCGCCGCGATAATCGGCGCCGATCATCCAGCCACGCTCGTTGTTCAGCGCGCGCCGCATGGGTGCGGCACGGTTTGTGGCTAGTTGGACGGCTTTGCGCGCGCCCTTTTCCGGGAAACGAAACTTCGACAAAAACTGGATCTGATCACCGCGCCGCTGGCCCAGCACGAACTCGCCAGTTTCGCCAAATCCGCCGAGCCTGGAATAGCTCTCGGCAACCTGTTGCAGGGTCGCAGCCCTGGAGCCACCGGCGAAGTTTTCACCAGTGTGTTGCCGGTCAAAGCGTGCCACGGCATCAATAATGCTGACCTGTTCCCGAACCATCGCCCGCAGTCCCTCAACCCGCTGCTCGAAGTTCGACTGGTACAGCATCCACAGTGTTAACGCCAGGACTATGACCGAGACGGCGATCATCAGCGAGATTGCTACCAACAAGATTCGTTTCTGGTCTTTTGAGCTTGATTCGTAGAGCATCAGGTTGGCCTTTATGTTGTTGTACCCAGGAAGATTTAACTATTCCCCAGGAACTTTTCGATCTTTTCCAGCAGGCGTTTAAGATTTATCGGCTTGGTATCGTAGTCATCACAACCAGCCTCCAGTGCCTTCTGCTCATCGTCCGCCATGGCATGTGCGGTGAGCGCAATAACCGGAATCGTATGCGTGACTGGATCCGCCTTTATCTGCCGGGTGGCTTCCCAGCCGTCGATGACCGGCAGACTCAAGTCCATGAGAATCAGGTCGGGTGACTCCGAGGTCGCCATATTGATACCCGCCTGACCGTCTACCGCAATGACTACCTCAAACCCCTTGCGCTCCAGTCGGCGGGACAACATGTCGCGGTTCATCTCATTATCTTCGACTAATAATATCTTGCTCATCGCAGCTCTCGGCACTTTATTACTTGATTGATCCCGAATGTCCGGAAGCCTGCCCAATACAGAAGTTCAACAGTACGTCAGGCACTAACCAGGGTTTTACTTCCCTCAAGCAGATCGAGAATCAGGTTCACTGCTCGGGGCACGGCCGCCGCAACGGGGGCTGACATGGCACGGGTATATCTGTCCGGTGGCTCTATGGTGATACCGAAAATGCGAATGTAGCAGTCGCGTGTATCTGGCGCTAGCGTGTGCGCAAGTCCAATGGCATCAGCCACGCTGGTGCCGTGGCTTGAAAGCGGCGTCAATGGATGTGTCGCCAGATCCTCCGGTGTTAGCTGCATGATGTTTCCCGGACTATTGTCACTGACAAGCGCGTCAATCAGGATGGCGCGCCGGATACCGTCGAGCAGTTCAACGAGCCGGGCCGGATCGGTAATTTCGTGGATCTCGACGCCGCCGGGTACCGGTTGCTCGCGCAGTGAGCGGGCAACTGCGATGCCAACGTAATCATCTCCGGCAGCCGGTTGGCCGATGCCGATGACGCGTGTCCGCACAGCCGTCATTACCGTTCAATCTCAAGCTTGAGAAAATGCGTGGAGCATGAAATGCACGGGTCGTAGTTACGCACCGTCTGTTCAGCAAGCAGGACGGCCGCTTCGTGAGGCATCCGCGCAAGCCGTTCAGAAATATCATATAGATCGATCTCGATCGACTTCTGATTCTGCGAGGTTGGCGGCACGATCGTGGCGTCCTGGATCAGGCCGTCGCCATCAACCGCGAAGCGGTGATACAGGATGCCGCGGGGGGCTTCCGTGCAACCATACCCGGTCGCGGCGCTGTGCGGTACCTCCACTGCGGCCTGTGCCGGTGGCGCCCAGGATTCGATGATTGCAATGGCCTCATCGATCGCCTGCAGGACCTCCACTGCCCGTGCCAGGATACTCTTGAAGGGGTTGCGACAGGGTACGGTAAAACCTGCCAGCTCGGCCGCCTCCCGTGCCACGGGTCGCAGCCTGTCGAAGTTGAGATTGATGCGTGCCAGCGGCCCGCAAACGTACGCCCCACGCTCCCTGATAACGGAGTGGAGTGCAGTTGAATGTGGTACCTGTTCTTCCCGGAACACGTTTTCGTAGTCATGCACATCGATATCGAGGCCTTTACTGGACACAATGCGACCTTCACAAAAGGGATACTCCTGTGGATGCCGCAGCGCCACGAATTCGTAGTCACGTTCGAATTCGGGAAAGTCCAAACGGGCGAAGTCGCTGACCGTTTCCAGCGCTGCATCCCGTGCCCAGACGAGCTCCGGGAGGAGTGCCTTCAGTTCAGCGGGTGCCGGTGCCCGGTAGAAGCCACCGATCTTCACATTGACGGGATGGATCTCCCGGCCGCCGACGGTGCTCAGGATCGCATTGCCGACCTGCTTCATTCGCAGTCCGCGCCGCACCAGCTCTGCATGCTCCTGGGCCATGCTGATCGCGTCGGGATAGCCCAGAAAATCCGGTGCGTGCAGCATAAACATGTGCAGGCAGTGACTTGAAATCCACTCGCCGCAGTACAGCAGCCGTCGTAACGTGCGTAGCCGCCCCTCCACACGAACGCCGGCGCCGTCCTCGATGGCATGACAGGTGCTCATCTGGTACGCAACGGGACAGATCCCGCAGATGCGTGCCGTGATGTCCGGCGCCTCTTCCCGGGCACGCCCCCGCAGCAGGCCCTCAAAGAACCGCGGCGGTTCGAAGATGCGCAGCTTGACGTCCCGTACGCTGTCGCCATCAAAGCGGATGGTCAGCGCGCCCGCGCCCTCGACGCGCGTCAGGCAGTCAACTTTGATCGTCCTGGCCATATTTGGTGCCTGCGCCCGCAAACGGTTCAGCGGCTGCATTGAAGGTGTGGAAGACGCGCCCCAGTTCGTCCGGTTGTTTGCCTGCCTGCAGCCACGCCCTGCCGAGTGAATCGGTGTTGGCCGTATCCTGCGGACCGAAGCAGCCGTAACAACCCCGGTCACAGGCAGGGCAGATCGCACCACAGCCCGCCTGTGTCACCGGCCCCAGGCAGGGCTGCCCGTGAGCCACCATGACGCAGACCGCCCCCCGGAGCTTGCATTCGACACATACGCTGTGGGTTGCAATATTGGGCCGGCGCCCGTTCAGAAAGGCACTCAGGACCTCCAGCAACTGGTGCTTGTTGATCGGGCAGCCGCGCAGTTCCATATCGACAGGCACGTGATCTGCAATCGCCGTGGAGGTCGCCAGGGTATCGATGTAGTCCGGTCGCGCGTAAACGATGGAGATGAATTCCTGCACGTCCCGGAAGTTACGCAGCGCCTGGATTCCGCCTGCGGTTGCACACGCGCCGATGGTGACGAGGGTTTTCGAGTGCTTGCGAACCTCGTGAATGCGTTCGACATCTTCAGGGGTGGTGATAGAACCCTCGACCAGCGACAGGTCATAAGGCGGCGGACCCAGCGCCCGGGAGGCCTCCGGGAACCAGGCGATCTCCACTTCGCCGGCAAGGACCAGCAGCTCATCCTCGCAATCGAGCAGACTCAGCTGGCAGCCGTCACAGGAGGCAAATTTCCACACGGCAAGCTTCGGGCGTTGGTGCTTACCCATCGTCAGATTTCCCTGATACTGAAAAACGGCTTGATCCTGTCAAGGCGAAATACCGGCCCGTCCTTGCAGACGAAGGTCGGCCCGTACTGGCAATGTCCGCACATCCCGACCGCGCACTGCATGTTGCGCTCCATGGATACATAGATCTGCTCATCGGGTACGCCGAGGTCGTTCAATTCGCGTGCCGCAAAGCGCATCATGATCTCGGGTCCGCAGGTCATCGCAATCGTGTTACCGGCGTCGCAACGCACCTTGCCCAGGAGCGCGGTGACCACGCCCACATCACCGTACCAGTCGGTGGCTGCATGGTCGATGATCACCGAGACATCTACGTCGAAGCGCCCGCCCCAGCTTTCCAGTTCCCTGCGATAGAGGATGTCGGCAGGGCTGCGTGCGCCATAGAGAATGCTGACACGGCCATAATCCTCGCGCTGGCCGAGCAGGTGATAAATGAGCGGGCGCAACGGCGCCAGTCCGATGCCGCCGGCAACGATGACAATATCCTTGCCGCGCGCCTCCTCGACCGGCCAGCCTGTGCCAAACGGCCCGCGTACACCAAGCATCGACCCGCGCTGCATGTCCTGCAGTGGCCGCGTGACGCTGCCAACTGCACGGATGGTATGTACCAGCCTCATGGGAGCGGCGGGATCTCCACTGATGGAAATCGGCACCTCGCCATTGCCGAAGAGATAGAGCATCGTAAATTGCCCGGGGATAAACGGCAGGCCCTGATCACGATCCGGCGGCTCGAGCGTGAGGGTAAAGGTGTCATGTGTTTCATGCTGCAATTCCCGAATCGATACCGGACGCGGGACCATCGGGTCCCCTGTCATACCCTCCGCTTTCGGGACGTGCACCACCTCAATTTGCTCCATACACATCCAGGAGCTGCAGCTGTGTTGCCTGCAAACTCCGATGGATCAGGGGCACAAAGCGTCGGTACATCTCGTGGGCGAGCCGCGGATCCTGGTCAAATTTGCCGCGCAGGCAGACGCCATTGAAGGTGAGCGCCCTGACTTCCTCAACCGCGCGCGCATCACAAAACCAGCGGTAGGGTTCTACAATCCAGGACCAGCCCAGTGCGTCCCCCGCCGTGCGGCTGTCGATCTGAATCGTGCCCTTCGGTGGCGCATGCAGTTCCATGGCAACCTTTCCTGTCCTGATCCAGTAGAAGGTCTCCGCGTCCTCGCCTTCCTTGAACAGGAACGCGCCTTGCCGGAAGCACACGTTCTTCGCGCATCCCTTCAGCATATTGATATGCTCATCGGACATCCCCTGCGAGAAGGGGTGCACCCGGATGAGCTGTTCCAGATCATGAATGCCACTCATTTGTCTGTTCCCTCCTGTCCCGTACTGCCATTTTCGCTTGCCCTGATGGCCGCGACCTCCTCGGTAATATCTATTCCCACGGGGCACCAGGTGATACAGCGCCCACAGCCCACGCACCCGGAGGAATCGAACTGATCATGCCAGGAGGCGAGCTTGTGGGTAAGCCACTGGCGGTAGCGGGATCGCGTGCTCTGGCGCACGCTGCCGCCATGAATATAGGAATACCGGCTGTTAAAGCATGAATCCCAGCGCCGCACCCGCTCGGCCGTTTGTCCGGCAAGGTCCGTGGTATCTTCCACTGCCGTGCAGAAACAGGTCGGACAGACCATGGTGCAGTTGGCGCATGCCAGGCAACGTTCGGCGACCGCGTCCCAGCGTGGATGCTCGGCATTCCGGTAGAGCAGTTCCCTGATTCCGCCGGTGTCCAGTTGCCGGCCCATCTGCTCCGCGGTGCGTTGCGTCGCATCCTGCGCCTGCTCCCAGTCGGCCGCGCTGGCCGGACGGTGTGGAATCCGGGCGAGAATATCCGCCCCCGCCTCCGTGCCTGCCTCGATGATAAATTCATGCCGGTGCACATCGATAATTTCCGTTACGGCCAGGTCAAATCCCGCGTCCGCACGCGGGCCTGCCCCCATCGATGCACAAAAACACGTGGTGCCGGCCTGGGTACATTGTACGGTAACAATAAAGCCCTGCCGGCGGCGTCTTGCATAGTCAGGATCGGTGTAGTCGCCGGCGGTCAATACCCGGTCCTGGACGGCTATGGCCTGCAACTC
>JAUVNM010000326.1 GCA_030599705.1 Gammaproteobacteria bacterium | reverse complement strand
CCGGAATGGGTGCCTTGTCGTTACTGGTTCGCAAAACCACTCCCGGTATGGCCAGACGCCTGATGATGGACAATCGGATTTACACGGCCGCCGAGCTGTATGAACTCGGGGTAGTCGATGTGCTCGCAGCGGATGGAGGAGGCCGGGCAGCGGTAACCGACTACATGAAACGGCATACAAAGGCGGCACCCGGGTTGCATGGATTCCAGGCAGCCGTGGACCGGGCGCTGCCGATCAGCTATGACGAATTACTGGACGTGGTGGAACTGTGGGTTGATGCCGCCCTGCAACTGTCCCGGAAGAACCGCCGTCTCATGGCCTATTTTGCCCGGGCACAGACCAGGCGCTATGCCAGCGATGCTAACAAGGACAAGGACGCGAGTAGCGAATTCAGGTCCGCTTCCAGCTGACCATACCAGGCGCCTCAGCCAATGGCTTGGAGTGCGCTTTCCCTGTCATGCAATGCGCGGATGGCCGCGTCAGCAGCCCGTTGCATTGCCTGGACACAGGCAACGCCGGTACACCGGAACGCGTCTGCTTCTGTCTGCTCGGCTTCCAGGCTGAGCCGGGCCAGTTCCGAGAGCCCCAGGTATAATGCGCCACCCTTGAGGGCGTGGGCGAAGTCCCGGAACTGTAACAAATCCTGACTGGCGACGGCTGCCTCGAGACCGCGAATATCGTTGCCGGCATCGGTCTCGAAATTCCTGATCAGATCTGTAATGAAAGCCGGGTCTCCCCCGGCAAGCCTGACCAGGCCTTCAAATTCCGTTTCATTGATGACCGGCAGTGCAGCAGCATCCTGCGCATTCGGCGGTTTTGCCGGTTCCCGGTCTGCTGTGGATTCCGGCGTTAGCGCCTGGCCGGTTGCCCTGACCGCGGCAAGTGTTTCCTGCAGTCTGACCAGGGATACCGGCTTGGTCATAAACAGTTCAATTCCGGCAGACCGGCAGGCTTCGCGTGACTCTTCGGTGGCATCGGCGGTCAGGACAATAAATTCCACCGGTGGATTACCGCCATGCGCGAGGCTGTAGGCCTGGTAGGTCTCAACCCCGCCCAGATCGGGCATGTTCTTGTCTATGATGACGGCGTCATAATGAGCCTCTTCCAGTTGCTCGAGGGCAGCCGTACCACCGTCGACCACAGCGCACTGATGGCCAAGTTTCTCGAGCATACGCTGCACTACTATCCGGTTGGTTGCATTGTCATCTGCAACCAGGATCTCAAGGGTCCGGGAGCTGGTTTGTGCCCTGACCTGGTGATGTGCGATATGCACAATATCTTCTTCCGTGCTGTGACGGGAGTAGCTCGCATGCAGCGTATTCAGCAGGATATTTTTATCGGATTCCGGATTCAGGACATACAGGCGATCATGGTTGCATACGTCTTCTGCGGATATCAGTGCATCGTCAGTGACCAGAATGGCAGAGGTATGTTTCAGTTGTGCATTCTCCATAATGTCCGTCAGCAGTGAAACAAGCTCATTACTGTAGTGTGCATGCCCGATAAGGAGCGCATCATAAGGCTCTGACGGGGTGCGGCATGCCAGCAATTTGGAAGCATGTTCAAGCGTTGTTGCCGAGTCACAGGCGATACCCCATGCGTCCAGCTGACTACGGATGTCGTCGCCGGTACCGGATTCCACAAACAGCACCTTGCAATCACCTGCCCAGGACAGGCTGGCGCCGCCTGACTGCCGGTCCTCTACAGAGAAAGGAAGTTCGAACCAGAATGTGGTTCCTTTCCCGGGGGTGCTCTGGATGCCGATTTCTCCGTCCATCAACTCGACAATGTTCTTGCAGATGGTTGTGCCCAGTCCTGTTCCACCATAACTTCGGGTGACACTGTCGTCTGCCTGGGTGAATGGCTCGAAGATGGCGGCCTGGCGTTCCAGCGGAATACCGATACCCGTATCAGCGATTTCAAATCGTAACAATACCCCGTCATCGGTGAATTCACGCGGGTAGACGCGCACACTGACGTACCCCTGTTCGGTGAACTTGAGTGCATTGCCTACGAGGTTGATGATGACCTGGCGAAGCTTGTGGGGGTCGCCGTGCAGTAAATAGGGAGTCCTGGGGTCGAGGTTTTCCTGTAGCTGCAGCTGCTTGGCGGCAACCTGTGGCTGGAAGATGCGTAAGGTTGTATTGATCAGGGCATGGAGATCGAACTCGATGCTCTCCAGCGAGAGTTCACCGGCCTCGATTTTTGATAAATCCAGGATGTCATTGATCTGGCGCGCCAGCGCCTGCCCGGATGCATGGATGGTGTCAACACACTCCATGTCGTCCGCAGCCAGAGGACGCAGCCGCAGCAGGTCGGCCATCCCGAGTATGCCGTTTAGCGGGGTCCGAATCTCGTGTGACATGCAGGACAGGAAGTCGCTCTTGGCGCGGCTGGCTGCGTCGGCGCTATGCAAGGCTTCATTCAGGCGGCGGATCAATAATGCTGAATATGCGGGTATAAGAACTAATGTGAACGCAAGACCAATTGCGAGTCCGCCGTTGTTGATCCAGTATGTATTCGATACAGATACGATTGTAAAACCTATAAGTGCTAATGCAGTAGAAAAGTAAAGGTATTTTTCTCCATATCTGAATCCGTTCCCAAGTATTACCCACAGGTATATCCCATACCATGGTGCTCCAATGGAACCAGTGATGTATAGACCATAACTCAGTACGCAAATATCGCCAATAATTCCAACAATGCGCCTAGCCCTTGATGCTTTTCTCCTTATAAATGTAGACACATACACAATTGCTGCAAAGAAAAGAAATGCAATTACACAATTGAGACCTAAAGACCATAATCTGAGACCGTCAGCAGATTCTGGT
>JAUVNM010000335.1 GCA_030599705.1 Gammaproteobacteria bacterium | reverse complement strand
GGCGGCACCCTGCCGGTGATGAGCCAGTTCCTGGTACGCCAGCATGACCGCATCGGGGTTACCGCCTCAGCGCTGTATGCCGTAAATACCTGGGGTGCGGCACTGGGTGCATTCGCCGCCGGTTTTTACCTGCCGCGCCTGCTCGGATTCACCAATGCCTACATCACGGCACTGGCAATCACCGCAATGGTGGCACTGCTCGCCGGTTTGCTGTCCCGGCGCCTGGCCATGCCGCCCGTAACGGAATCACCTGCAATCGCCGCACAGGTATCGACACCGGGCACGGCCGGTGATCTCCAGCCCTGGCAAATACGCATGCTGGCACTGTTTTCCGGGTTTATCACGCTCGGGCTCGAGGTGTTATGGACGCGTATGTTTGCCCAGGTACTGCAGAACTCGGTCTATACCTTCGCTGCAATTCTTGTCGTATTCCTGTTCGCCCTGGCTACCGGCGCGGCACTGGCACGTTTTCTTGCCGCCAGCCGCCTGCCACAACTGCCATCACTTATCCTGCTGATGCTCATCGGCAGCCTGCTGGTCGGCGCCTCGCCGCTGATTTTCAACAGCATAACCAATGAACTCGGCTACACAATGCTCAAGACCGGCTGGCTTGCCTATGTTGTCCAGGTGTTCAGCGACACGATCATCGTTATCCTGCCGGCCGGCATACTGCTGGGCGCCATCTTTCCATATTTGCTGAAAATCGCTGAGCGTATGCAGCTGCCGGCCGGCCAGACGGTGGGTGATCTCGCGGCCGTCAATACCTTTGGTGCCGTACTGGGTTCGCTGGCGGCCGGGTTTGTGCTGCTGGAAATCTTCGGCCTGTGGCGCAGCCTGCAGTTGATGGCCGCTGCCTACCTGTTGCTGGCACTGACGTTGACGCTGCGCTTGCCGGTCTACCGGACAGCCTGGGCCGGTGGCCTGGCCGCGTGCCTGGTCGTGCTGGCGACAGCGCTGGATACAACCCACCTGCCGATGGTGTCACTGGACCCGGAGAAGAAAAAAGAATTCCTGGTCGAACTGTATGAAGGCAGCGGTGCCTCGGTGGCGGTAGTCACACGCCGTGATTCACTGCGTATCAAGGTCAACAACCACTATGGCATCGGTGGCTCAAGTGACCACAAGAACGAGGAACGCCAGTCGCACCTGCCGCTGCTGATACAGCCGGATGCGAAATCCGTTTTCTATCTCGGCATGGGAACCGGCATCACGGCAGGTGCCGCGTTGCAACACCCGGATGTCGAACGCGTTGTGGTTACCGAGATCCTGCCGGACGTGGTACGCGCCACCCGGGAACATTTCGGCGAGTGGCTGCACGGTCTCTATGATGATCCACGCGCCGAGGTCATTGCCGAGGATGGACGCAATTTCCTGCTCGGCACCTCGGAAAAGTTTGACCTCATCATTGCCGACCTGTTTATCCCCTGGAAGGCTGGTACCGGGACGCTCTACAGCATCGAGCACTACACGGCTGCGCGTGAACGACTCAACCCCGATGGCATCTACGCCCAGTGGTTGCCCCTGTTCCAGGTCACACGCAAGGATTTCGATTCGATTGCGCGCAGCATGCTCGAGGTGTTCCCGCAGGTCACGGTGTGGCGCAGCAAGTTCCATGAACGCGTGCCGATCATGTTGCTCGCCGGCCATAACGGCACCGCGACACTTGATATGCAGGGCGTACGGGCACGCCTGTCAAGCATACAACGTGATACACCGGCCAACCCCGACAGGTATGCCATTGGCAAGGAGGCCGTACCGGCCACGGCTGACCAGCTGCTGATGCATTACGCTGGCAACCTGACACAGGCCGCCGGCCTGTTTACCGGTAGCCGGCTCAATACCGATGACCGGCCGGTCATAGAATACAGCGCTCCCGTGTCCCATGCCCGTACCAAGGCCGGCACTGAGCACTGGTTCCGGGGCGAACCGTTACAACGTTTTTACGAACTGCTGCTGCGCATCACCCCGCCAGCTGAAGACCCTTACCTTGTGAACAGCGGCGCATCCGCCCCGTTGCTGGTGAATGCCGGCTACCAGCTGCACAGTGCACGCATTTACAGTCATCTTAAAATGACGCATGCTGCAGCGCAGGCCAAAAAGGAATTCAACCGGCTTGAAAGGGAAGCCGGTCGCCAGGACCGCCGCAACGTGCAACCCGAATACCAATAATCCGTCAAGGAGTAACCATCCATGAAGCCACTAACATCACTCTTACCCGCCTCGCTGCTGATTGCCGTTCTTGCTGTCGGTTGCAGTGAACGCACGGAACCCGATGCAGCGTCATCGGCCGATCCGGCGCTGCTGCGGTTACAGGCAGAAGTGGAACTGCCGCTGGCCGCGAAAAACGGTGAAACAGAGCAGTTGGAAAGCTTTCTCGGCCAGGGTGTATCAATAGAATTACGTAATGCCGAGGGCAAAACGCCATTGATGCTTGCAGCAGAAAACGGTCACAGCGGGGCAGTCAGCTATCTGCTGCAGCAGGGCGCCGATGCAAACGCCCTGACCCCGCAAAACGGGACGGCCCTGATGCTTGCTGCCTATGGTGGTCATACCGATACCGTCAAAACCCTTCTGGATGCCGGTGCAACTGACGACGCCAGTGATCCCTCGGGGCTGACTGCACTCGTCTATGCCAGTGGCACTGGCCAGTCCGGGACGACCCGCCTGCTGCTTGAACGCGGCGCCAACCCGAACAGCCTGTTTCTGACATCCAGG
>JAUVNM010000046.1 GCA_030599705.1 Gammaproteobacteria bacterium | reverse complement strand
GGGTGCCGGTCTTGTCGACGACCAGAGTATCTACCTTTTCCATAATCTCCAGCGCCTCGGCATTCTTGATCAGGACACCCAGGGTCGCACCCTTGCCGGTGCCCACCATGATCGACATGGGCGTGGCCAGTCCCAGGGCGCAGGGGCAGGCAATGATCAATACGGCCACGGCATTGACAATGGCATGTGCCAGCCGCGGTTCCGGTCCCCAGACACCCCAGATGGCAAACGCGATAATGGCCACACCGACAACCACGGGCACAAAATAACCGGCCACGACGTCAGCCAGTTTCTGAATGGGAGCACGCGAGCGTTGTGCCTCGCTGACCATGCGCACAATCTGCGCCAGCAGGGTATCGGTGCCGACTTTCTCGGCGCGCATCAGCAGGCTGCCGGTGCCGTTGACCGTTGCACCAATCAGTTTTTCACCGGTGATTTTTTCCACCGGGATGGACTCACCGGTCACCATCGATTCATCTACTGCACTGTTGCCATCGGTCACCACGCCGTCCACCGGTACTTTTTCACCGGGGCGTACGCGTAAAATGTCACCGGGTTGCACCTGCTCCAGCGGAATGTCTTCCTCGCTGCCGTCATCACGGACGATGCGTGCGCTGTTGGGCGCCAGCCCCAGCAGCAATTTGATGGCGGCATTGGTCTGGCTGCGGGCGCGCAGTTCCATTACCTGTCCCAGCAGTACCAGTGCGGTAATGACAGCGGCTGCCTCGAAATACACGGCCACGGTCCCGTCAATGTGCTGCATGACCGCGGGGAAACTGCCGGGAAACAGCAGGGCAATCACACTGTAGCTCCAGGCGACGGAGACGCCCAGGCCAATCAGGGTAAACATGTTGAGGTTCCAGCTCACCACCGAGCGCCAGCCGCGCACGAAAAACGGCCAGCCGCCCCAGATTACGACCGGGGTGGCGAGCACGAATTCAACCCATTGCACGGTCTGCATGCTTAACGACGCGGGCAGTAGCGCAGGCGCCAGGTCGGCAATCATCGCCAGCACGAACACAGGCAATGCCAGTACCGTACTGAGCCAGAAGCGCCGGCTCATATCGATGAGTTCCGCGTTTTTTTCCTCGACGGCAATGGTGCGCGGCTCCAGCGCCATGCCGCACTTCGGACAGTTGCCGGGCGCATCCTGCACGATCTCCGGATGCATGGGGCAGGTGTACTCGGTGCGTGTGGCGGGTACCGGGAGGGCCTCCGGCTCCAGCGCCATGCCGCAACTCGGGCAGGGCACCGGTTCGGACTCGCGTACCTCGGGACACATCGGGCAGATCCAGGCGGATGCAGCTACTTCTGGCTGCGCTTGCTCCGGCGGGTTCAGGTAGTGCTCCGGGTCGGCGGCGAACTTGTCCCGGCAGCCGGCGCAGCAGAAATAGTAGTCCGTACCCTTATATACGTACCGGTGTTCACTTGCCGATGTGACCGTCATGCCGCAGACGGGGTCTGTCAGCGATGTATCACGATGGTCTGTTTCTGATTTGTCTGACATGTGCACACCTGCTCTTTTGATGCCGTGGCTGTAGGAGCGGGCTGAAGGTGAGGCGCTTGCGCCGAGAGGCTGCCCTGGGGCATGCCCGCGAACTGATACGGTTAAACTCGGGAAACCCTGTTCGCGGCCAAGGCCGCTCCTACAAAATACTACCGCACCATTCTCGCGTTCTCAGGCTGTCGCGGCTTCCTTTAGCGCATCACGCACCCGTTCCAGTTTTCCGCGCACTTCACCGGCCAGGTCCTCGACACCAGCTTTATCCACCAGTCCCAGCACCGCCGCCGGGTCCATGAAGGCGACCGTCACCGAGTCGTCTTCCTCCTGGCGTACTACCACATTGCACGGCAGCAACAAGCCGATATCCGGGTCCGCCTCCAGGGCCTGGTGCGCCAGTGTCGGGTTACAGGCGCCGAGGATGGTGTAGGGCAGACGCTCGACGTCGATCTTGGCCTTGAGGGTTGCCTTGACGTCGATTTCGGTCAGGACGCCGAAACCCTCTTCCTGCAGGGCCGCGGTGACCCGGTTAATGGCATCCTCGAAACCGGTATTCAGATTGATTGAAAATCCGTACATCTTCATTCTCCTTGTACATAAGGTTTACAGCCGGACTGCTTCCAGATCAGGAACACCGCCGGGATCACGACCAGTGTCAGCAGTGTAGCACTGACCATGCCGCCCACCATGGGGGCCGCGATGCGGCGCATGACCTCGGAACCGGTGCCGCTGCCCAGCATGATCGGCAGCAGGCCGGCGATAATGGCCGCCACCGTCATCATGATGGGGCGCACCCGCAGCAGGGCGCCATCGATGACCGCACTGCGGACATCCTCCCTGGTCAGTTCCTGCTGTGCATCCGCGGCTGCATCCCGGTGCCGCTGCAGGGCCTGGTTCAGATACACCAGCATAATGACACCGATCTCTACCGCCACACCGGCGAGCGCGATAAATCCCACACCGACTGCAACCGACATGTTGTAACCCAGCAGGTACAGCAGCCAGAAACCGCCGACCAGTGCCAGCGGCAGCGTGCCCATGATAATGAGCACCTCGGTGAATTTGCGGAAGCTGATATACAACAGCAATACGATAATGGCGAGCGTCACGGGTAATACCGTGGCCAACTGCGCCTTCGCCCGCACCATGTATTCATATTGCCCCGACCAGGCGATCGAGTAACCCGTAGGCAGCTGTACCTGTTCACGGACCACCTGCTGGGCTTCAGCCACGTAGGAGCCCAGGTCGCGTCCTTCGATGTCAATGTAGACCCAGCCATTGAGGCGGGCGTTCTCGGTCTTGATCATGCCGGGGCCGTCATCGATACGGATCTCGGCAACTTCCGCCAGCGGAATGCGCGCGCCACCGGGCGTGACAATGGGCAGGTTGCGCAGTTTTTCCAGTGAGTCGCGCACGTCACGCGGGTAGCGAATGTTGATCGGGTAGCGCTCCAGTCCCTCCACGGTCTGCGCAACCCGCATGCCCCCCAGAGCCGTGCGTACGACTTCCTGTACATCGGCAATGTTAAGCGCAAAGCGTGCAGCGGCCAGACGATCAATATCTACCGTCACATAACGTCCACCCGCGACACGTTCGGAATAGACGGATACGGTCCCGGGCACCTCCGTGAGAACCTCCTCGATGCGCTTGCCAATGGCCTGAATTTCATTCAGGTCCGGACCCGCGATCTTGACACCGACCGGCGTCTTGATACCGGTTGCCAGCATGTCGATGCGGTTCTTGATGGGCATGACCCAGATATTCGCAATGCCCGGTATCTGTACCCGCTGGTTGAGTTCCTGTTTCAGCTTGTCGATGGTCATTCCCGGTCGCCATTGATCTCGCGGCTGCAGCTGGATGGTGGTCTCGACCATGGTCAGCGGCGCCGGGTCGGTGGCGCTCTCGGCACGGCCGATCTTGCCGAATACGCGTTTGACCTCCGGCACTGTCTTGATAAGCTTGTCGGTCTGTTGCAGGATCTCCCGGGCCTTGCCGATGGAGACGGCCGGAAACGTGCTCGGCATGTACAGCAGATCGCCTTCATCAAGGTCCGGCATGAACTCGGAACCCAGCCGGGTCGCGGGCCACAGACCAACGACAACCAGCAAGACGGCGACCACGAGCACGCTTGCGGGCGCCTTGAGTACCAGCTTGATCACGGGGCGGTAACCGGCAATCAGGATGCGGTCAACGGGATTTTTTGATTCCGGGATAATATGCCCGCGAATGAAGTAGCCCATCAACACCGGTACCAGGGTGATCGACAGGAAGGCCGCGGCGGCCATGGCAAAGGTCTTGGTATAGGCGAGCGGCGCAAACAGCCGGCCTTCCTGCGCCTGCAGGGTAAACACCGGCAGAAAACTCAGCGTGATAATCAACAGTGAGAAAAACAGCGGCGCTCCGACTTCCGTTGCCGCCTGGCGTATGATGTCCCAGCGGTTGGCGTCCGTGACCCCGGTTTTCTCCATGTGCTTGTGTGCGTTCTCGATCATGACAATGGCGGCATCGACCATTGCGCCGATGGCAATGGCAATCCCGCCCAGCGACATGATGTTGGCATTGATACCCATGTGCTGCATGACGATAAAGGCGGTGAGGATGCCAATTGGCAGCGAGATAACAATGACCAGTGCCGAGCGCAGGTGGAACAGGAACAGCGCACAGACCAGGGCCACCACGATGAATTCCTCGATCAGCTTGCCATTCAGGTTGGTAACCGCGCGCTGGATCAATGCGGAGCGATCATAGGTCTCGATGATCTCCACGCCTGCGGGTAATCCCTTGCGGAGTTCAGTCAGCTTGGTCTTTACCCGGTCGATGGTTGTGAGGGCATTTTCGCCAAAGCGCATCACGATAACCCCACCGACCACCTCGCCTTCCCCGTCCAGTTCGGCAATACCGCGCCGCAGTTGTGGACCCAGGCGGACCTGCGCAACATCTTTCAGCAGGATTGGCGTGCCACGTTCATTGATGCCCAGCGGGATATGCCGCAGGTCCTCCAGCGAATCGATATAGCCAGTGGCGCGCACCATGTACTCGGCCTCGGCCAGTTCGATGACCGAACCGCCGGTTTCCTGGTTGCCGCGCAGAATGGCGTTGCGCACCTTTGATAATGGCAGGTCGTAGGCGCGCAACCTGTCGGGGTCCAGCACCACCTGGTACTGCTTGACCATGCCGCCAATGGTGGCGACTTCGGAGACCCCCGCGACGGTCTGCAACTCGTATTTGAGAAACCAGTCCTGCAGACTGCGCAGTTGTGAAAGATCCAGCTGGTTGGAGCGATCCACCAGCGCATATTCATACACCCAGCCGACACCCGTGGCGTCCGGCCCGAGTTCGGGGCGCGCATCCGGCGGCAGCTTGCTGGCGGCCTGGCTGAGGTATTCCAGCACGCGCGTGCGTGCCCAGTAGGGATCGGTGCCGTCTTCAAAAATGACGTACACGAAGGAGTCGCCAAAAAACGAGTAGCCGCGCACATTCACCGCCCTCGGTACCGACAGCATGGCGGTGGTGAGCGGGTAGGTGACCTGGTCCTCGACCACCTGCGGCGCCTGGCCCGGGTAGGTTGTCTTGATAATGACCTGCACATCCGAGAGGTCGGGAATGGCGTCCAGTGGCGTGTTTTTTACCGCATAGATGCCCCAGCCGGTCAGCATCACGGTCAGCAGGATGACCATGAACCGGTTGCGTATCGACCAGTCGATAATCAGTGCAATCATGGCTGACCATCCTGCGCGGCTGTCCCGGGACGGGTCATGCGTTGCATACTGGCCTTGAGGCTGGACTCGGAGTCGATCAGGAATTGCCCGGAGGTGACCACCATGTCACCGGGTTCGATGCCTGTCAGTATTTCAACCCAGTCGCCGCTCTCGATGCCGGCGCTGACCGTGCGGCTCTCGAAGCGGCCCTCTCCCAGCGACAGTACGACACGCTCTTCACGCCCGGTCCGGATCAGCGCTTCGACCGGAATGACAATCGCGTAGTCCCCGGGGCCGCCATAGATTTTCACATTGGCGTACATGTTCGGCTTGAGTGTTTCATCGGGATTGTCGAAACGCAGCCGGGCTTTCAGGGTCCGTGTTTTCGGGTCCAGGCTGGGGTAAATATATTCAACGCGTCCCTCCCGGACCGGGCCCGGTTGATACGGCAGGCGCACCTCCGCGGATTGCCCGACCTCGATCCAGTCGGCCTGGCGTTCAAAGATTTCCGCCAGCAGCCACACGCTGGACAGGTCGGCGAGACTCATGACGCGGGTGGCCGGCTTGATGAACATTCCCTCGCGCACGGGCAGCGTAGAGACGACGCCATCCTGCGGTGCATAGACCGGGATGCGCTGGCTGGGTTTGCGGTCCTTCTCCAGGCGCCTGATCTGGCTGGCCGGAATCCCGAGTGCATCGAGGCGGCTGCGCGAGGCGCCTATCATCCCCTGGTTGCCGACCTTCAGGGCCTGCACGAATTCCTCCTGGGCATTCACCAGTTCCGGTGAATACAGGTCAAACAGTCGCTCACCCTTCTTTACGCGTTCACCCTCGGACTGCACCACCAGGTTCTCGATCCAGCCCTCGGTGCGCAGGTGGATGTGGCTGACTTTCGACTCGTCGTAATCGACGTAGCCAACGGTATCGATGCCGCGCCACAGGCGGGAGCGTTTGGCCACGGCCGTGCGCACACCCAGGTTCTGCACGACTTCCGGCGCGATGCTCACGCTACTGCCATCACCGCCACTTTTATCGGCATACACCGGGACCAGGTCCATGCCCATGGGTGATTTACCCGGTTTGTCGCGCCGGTAATTGGCATCCATGGGTGCGACCCAGTAGAGAATTTCCCGGTCGCCGTCCGCCGCCGTGGCTGCGGTTGGCGCCAGCAGGGTGACCAGCAGGAAACTGACCATCAGGATGTTAATGTTTGGTGGGTTCATTGGTCTTCTCCGGCGAGATAGAGCAGGCTGGCCTGCGCCTTGGTGCGATCAACACGGATGCGCAGGTCATCGAGGCGTACATCCAGGTCGGTAATGCGGGCACGCATCAGGGTGGTAAATTCAGTAACACCGCTCTGGTAGGCATTCAGTGACGCCTGTGCATTGGCGATGGATTCTTTCAACAGCTGTGATGCATACAGTGCGGAGCGCTCGCCCAGGCGCTGCCAGTTGGCATAGTCCGTATCCAGCATCTGCTTCAGCTCGCGTAGCTTGTCATCACGGGTCAGCTGTAGCGCATCGCCCTGCTGGACACTGGCGGACAGGCGCTTGTCCTGGCGGTTTTTCGGGAACAATGGCAGGTCCATGGTGACCATGGCAGCCATCATGTCGGCACGGTCGTCGCCATTCGGGTCATTACCGAAGCGCTTGCGGTATTCCAGTCCGGCGCTCCAGCCGGGCTTGTATTGTTCACGGGCAATCCGGATGTCCTGGTTACTGGCTTCCAGTTTTGCGGTCTCGACACGGATAACCGGATGTTCCGGGAGGGCCGTCTCGATTTCTTCTCTTGCAGGAGGCGCGGGTAATTCCGGAAGCTGCGCGTCGATCGGCAGCGACGCGGCATTACCAATCCATTTCGTCAGTACAGCACGGCCCTTGTCTGCTTCATTGCGGATGCGGGTGGTACGGTCATCCAGGCGTGACAGTTCCAGTGAGGCACGCAGTACGTCCTGCTGACTGACTCGACCGGTTGCATAGTGCGCCTGGGTGATGTCCACCAGTTGTGCAAACAGTTCGCGGGTCTCTGTAACAATCTGTTCGGCCCGGACCTGGTAGTAGAGTTCCAGAAAGCGGGTGCGAACATCGCGGATGACCTGGCGTGTGCCGGCTTCGGCATTAGCCTGCTCGGCCGTTGCCATCCACTCGGTCTGGCGCTTTTTGTAATGCAGCGACTTGCCGCGCGGGAACGACTGCACCAGGCCCAGGCGCCACTGCGTGGAAGATTCCTTGTCAAATTCAAAGGTATCCAGCGGCAGGTTGTAAATGCCGGTTTTCAGCTGCGGGTCCGGCAGCTGACCGTCGGCAACTGCCGCATCGCGCAGTGCCCGGGAGCGTGCCTGCAGTGCACCGATGGCAGGATCATCCGCCAGTGCAATCCGCTCGGCCTCGGTCAGGGTCAGTGCCGCGCGTGCAGTAGAGGCAACGACTGCCAGCACGATGTATGTCAACACAATCTTCCGGGAATAAAACATGGGTACTCTCCATAGCCATTCAACAGGATGTCATCACGCAGCAGCATTGCTGCCCGAAAGGCAGCACCTGCATGCGTGAACTGATGGGGCTACAGGGAGGCGGGTGGTCGCAGGGGGGGTATTACAGTGCGTTCCGGGAAGGCAGCCAGGAACCATTCGTGACGGGGTGTGTCGTGCAATACTGGCGTGCTGATAACGCAATCCGCCAGGGTGGTTGCACCGTGTGCGCAGGCGCTGCAGGCACCGTCACAACAGGAACCACTGCAACCCGGTTCGCAGTTATGGCCGGTTGCGGGCGCGCTGTCCTGCTGTTGCATGGCGGTCTGCATGTCCATCTGGGCGCAGTGGGACGGATTTTCGGTATCTGCGGACATCGAAATGGTCCATGCGGCGCGCATTGGTGCCACTGCCAGTGCCAGGGCGATCAGGACCAGAAACCAGTTGTGTGTCCGCGTGTGCATTGCCTGTAAGGGTAGTCCTGTTATTTGTGCGTAATCAAGCCCGATTATTTTACAGCGGCAGAATATGCCGGTAATTGACCCGCATCAGGCCCGACAGTTCCATGGTAGTACCGGTGTGCAGGAGCGTTCCAGTTGGCAACTGCATCATGCCAGATCATATAACTATATGTAATATATGATGAATATTACTCTCCCCCTGATTGAGTGGGTAGCTTACCGTTGTAGGGCCGAATTCATTCGGCCAATCATGACACCGGTCGTCAGAGCGGAAGACAGATCACGATGAAACGCCGATGGTCGAATGAATTCGACCCTACAGTTCTGCTAACAGAAGGGATGTATCTTGTCTAAAATGTTTGAATTCCCCACTCAATCAGGGGAAGAGCTATGAATATATGGCTTATGCACGGCCCGAATGCGCCGATAACCTCAAGGATAATGCCGGAGTAGCGGCGTTTGATTTGACACTACTATATTTAATTGGATAGGGTGAGCCACGCTTTTGAATCAGAGTCTTCCTGCAATGCTCAAAAAATTCATCATCATCTGCCTGCTCATCTCCACCTTCGGGTATGGAATGGCGTGGGCGTTTGACGGGCATTGGGACACACCACAGACGCAGGACAATGCGTCATTCGGGCAACTGGCAGATGGCGACCATCCGGCGCCTGATCACCATAACGACGCCAATTGCGATCATTGCTGCCATGCCAGTGCGCACCTTGTCGGTATGACCACTGACAGTTCGAATGGACTGCCCGCAACCCGCGATAAAATATGTTCCGCCTATACGGCAACCATGATTTCCTGGCTGGGATTACCTGCCGCACCCCCTCCCAAACCCTGATTCCCTGTTACTGACCGGTTCCTGACCGGTATACGGCATATCCCGGAACCGGGCTATGCACATTGTTGTTAACAAGGGAATCATCGATGATGATCAAAACCCGTAACTGGATGGGCCTGTGCGCCTGTTTGCTCATTAGCCTGGTGCCGGCG
>JAUVNM010000050.1 GCA_030599705.1 Gammaproteobacteria bacterium | reverse complement strand
CTGTACGGCCTCATCACCAGCACCAAGATACAGCCAGATCGGTACCACGATGGCAATCGCAATTACCGCAAGCAGGCGGGCCGGGTACCGGCGTGTAGCCGTCGTATGCGGCGGACTGCTTGCTGTCCGCCCACGGGATACCGGAGCACTTGCTGCCATCGGTGGCGGGCTGGCGGCAACGCTGGATGGCTCCGGCATACTTGTTTTCTGCGGAATCTCCGGTTGCTTTTCCACCTCCTGCGGCGCACCGTTGCCGGACCCGTGGTCCTTGCCGGAACGCTCAGCAGCGGATGTTTCATCGTCCGCTACCTGCCGTTGTTCCGCACTCCCCGGTTCGTCCTTGCCGGCTGCGACTGGCGCAGACACCGGTTCTGCCTCATCACCGCCAACAGCCACCGGCACGGCCTCCCCTGAAGCCTGCTCGCCAGTGCCGGCGTATGGCACCGGTACTGCTTCCCTGGCCTGCCCGCCGGAGGCTGCATGATCCTGTTCCTGCTTGTCCTTTTCAGCGCGCGCCAGGATTGGCTTGCCCTTTTCGGCCTGATGCGCCTTGACGGCATTCAGGGCAATGACGGCCTGTTGCGCCATCCAGGACAATGATTTCGGATCATCTGCCGCAGCTATTGCATCGGGAAATGTTACCGGTGGCGGGTCAATCGGCAATGACGCAAGTCGCGCATCGTCGGTAGCGGCAGCCGGCTTCTTGCCAGATGCACCAGTGCGGCGGGTAGCGGACTTCCGTTTGGTTGTGGCCTTTTTCCTGCCGGTTGCCTTTTTCGCGACGCTTTTCTTTTTGCCGGCGGTCTTTTTCCTGGCCGGCTTTCTGCCGGTCGAATTGCTGCCGGCAGCAGTCGATTTTTTGCTGCTGGTGGTCTGTTTTTCCGGTGTATCCCCGGCTGATACCGCCTGCTTCGGCCGCCTGCTCTTGCCCGATTTCGATTTTGTCTCGCTGTTACCCGATTTCTGTGCTACAGCATTCATTAGGTACAACTCCTTGTATACATCAAAATTCACCGGACATCCCGGAATCATTCCCAAATCCGGTGGGGTTTTCAACCAGTACAAAATTGAGGATTGGGCATCAGGCCGTAAAGCAGGTTATGATTCTGACCGGCGCATCACTCACATGTGTTCCGCAGACTATAATTGCCTCATGCACCGTTTACGCACTTTCCTTGCTGCCTGCCTGCTGGCGCCGGTCCTGCTGCTGGTCAGTGTGTGGGGCAATGCCGCTGTCCTGCCGCTTGTCGAGGACAACAGCCCCGGCGACCGTCAAGCCGGACCCGCACCCGGAATGTTCCTGGTATCCGCGCGAAAACTGCGCGACCGCCATTTCAGGAAAAGCGTCATATACATCCTGCGCCATAACAACCACGGTACGCTGGGCCTGATCATCAACAAGCCGGGCACACTCCCCCTGTCACGCGCACTTGACAATGTCGATGCCGAACATGCACGGCATCACCGGCTGTATTTCGGCGGACCGGTAGAAACCTCAGCGATCATCATGCTCATGAAGAACATTCCGGAATCACCCCTGGTGGAACATATTACCGGTGATATTTACTTCAGTAACCAGCGCATCGTGATGGAACACCTGCTGCAGGAAAAGAAGTCGGCCAGCAAGCTGCACTTCTTTCATGGGCATGCGGGCTGGACTACCGGTCAACTGGAGCAGGAACTCAGCCGCGGTGACTGGCACCTCATCGATGGCAACCCGCGCTCCGTATTCAGTTCCGAGATCAAGACCCTGTGGCATCGGTTGATCCGCAAACTGGAACCGCTCGGGATCATCGTCAGGGCTGCAGGCCAGCCGGCACCGCGGTCAAACTAAAACACCAGCCACACCGGCACTCTCCAGGATGAGCCTGATTAACCCGTCATTCCGGCGAATGCCGGAATCCAGTAACCGATTGAATCGTTACACCTGGATTCCGGGTCTCCGCTACGCTCCGCCCGGAATGACGTATTACTAGTGTGTGGTCCGCGGGACGTGGTCCCCGGCCATACCCGGTGTTGCCGCCTCGTGCCACGATAGCCGGTCACCGCCCGGCACATACTGTGCCGCCATGCAGCGTGCCGGCTTCAGCGGATCAGCGCCGATCGTTCCGACCAGCGTCTGCAGGTATTCCGGGCTCTGGATAAACATCAGCTGCTTCCGGGCAGCTTCAAGGCGGTCCACAATCCCCAGCCGTTCAACCTCGTCTGCATACTCGGTATCATCGATAAAGCGCTGCAGGCTGCCGGCGTGGCGGTTCCACAGGGCGATATCATGGTTCTGCTTGAGTTCCAGGCGTTCCTTGTACCAGTCGGACTCGAACAGGTGCTCGCGGGTAAACATGGCACGGATATCGGGATGGTGTACATCCATTCCCTGGTAGTCACCGGTTGCCATGATATGCAGTAATGCCTGCAATGGCGGGCAGGCATCCTCGATGCTGCCGTCATCCAGGTAACGCTGCGCCACGCGTTGCTGCGCCTCGACTATATTATTGATTCCATCGACAAACACATCCAGATCCTGTGTCTCCGGCTTGAGGATGGCCTCGGGTAAAACGGCACTCGGATTGTCAAAGATCTTGCCAAGAAAACCGGAAACGAAGTGTTCGGTAATCCGGTAACCAAGACGACTGGCATAGACCGTGCGGCCGTTGTGCTCGAAATCCTCCAGCAGCTCCAGGTAGCCATGTTCGACCAGGAATGCCGCATCGCGTTCCTTCTCGGACAGCCGCGCCCAGATTTCCGGGATCAACAGGCTGATATCGTGGTCCACCTGCATGTCCGGACCGACGTGGCCGGCGGAACTGGAAAAACCGTCGTAACCGGTCAGGACACAGGAGACCAGTGCGTTATTCAGGTCGGCCGTGGTGCGCAGCGCATTGAACGGCCCCTTGGTAAGCGCGCCCTCGCTGCCGGCCCCCGTGGTGGACGGTGACTTGCCGGTCAGGCTGCAGATGAAGTCCATGAACAGTTCCGGCAGTTCCTGGTAATGAATCGGGTTATAGACGGCCAGCGAGCGAACACCGCCATCCGGCGGATTGTTGCGACGTCCCGTCAGCACCGCGTCCACCGGGTGGCATACCGGATCGTTCAGACCGAGCTTGCGATGAAAACGCACGCTCATCTCGGCGATGTGCTTGCGCACCGGGTTCACCAGGTCCGGCCGGGTCTGCAGGTAGCGCGGGTTCTTCGAGGGTTTGCCGTCCACGATGCGCGGGTGTGCGGATGACACGACAAATCCGTCACCACCCTCGTCGTAGGCCTGTTTCAGCATGGCCTGCATGGGTTCGGTATAGCGGTAAAAGGTATGTACATCCTCGACCAGTGACGCCAGCTGTTCCTTGTCAATGGGTTCGAAGTTGGCAATAAAATTACCCGGTTGCGACATATCCAGCTCGGTCTGCTTGTCGAAGCCCGGATGGATCGCCTCGTCCGGGCGCTGGAACAGCTTGTACTCGCAGTTCGTGATCAGTTTGATGCTGCGTTTCTCGCTCAGCTCCGGGCCACAACCGCTGATGCAGCTCGAGGGAACGACCACGGAGGCACTGATGTCATCCTCCATCTGTACCTTCTCCGCGGCAATGAAATCCTGGCGGACCTTGAAGGTGCGCCACTTGCCGGCCTGGTCGAGGCCGACACGCAGATACGAGGCGATGATGGTACGGTCAAACAACTTGAGTTCGTGAGCAGGAGCACCGTCAACGACATCGACGGACAGGTGGTCGCGCCAGCGGTCACCCCACTCGAGGCGATAGAAACGCTTGATGAGAAAAGCAAGCGCCAGGATGCGCGGCGCTATGGATTCCAGCCAGGCATTGAATTCGTCCGTGTAGTTGGATGATGGAATCAGCAGCTTGATGACCGAACCCAGGCTGCGCTCCGGGCTCAGCGGCTTGCGTGTGCAATCACGATCCCTGTCTTCGTAGCCCGGCTTGAAACGCTGCGTGTAATCCTTGTCGAAAATCTCCTGTACGCGGTCGAGATCGGCATCCAGATCATCGACGAACAGTGGCCGGTAGATCACGGCATCATCCAGGGATTTCGAGATCTCGGACTTGCCGCCACCAGACACCGTACACGGCTTGTGACAGAAAATACCCTCTGCATCCATGCCGAGGATCCGCCATGACGGTGCGCCCGGGTGCTTCTTCATCTCCAGCTTGTAGCCGTTCGGCTGCATGTAGATCTTGCCCGGGTGCAGCCCGATAGTCTGTTGTTTGTCACCCTTGTACCAGGTAATGGTCTGCGCATTGAGATCCATACGTATCTTCTGCGGCACATAAATTACATCGGGGTATTTCTTGTCGATGGCATAGCCTTCCGGTTGCAGATCCATTATGTCGCGGTAACGCTCCACCATGTCGTCGAATGAATAGCCCGGCTTGTAAGTGCGACTGTCAGCACCGTACTCGTCACCATGGTTACGACGGCGGAACGCCAGGGCACCGCCGGCATGTTCTTCCTCGGCCATACCGTACAAATTGGCGGCATAACTGATCTGGGTCTTGACTTCCTTTTTGCAGTAACCGAAATAGTTGTCGGCCAGCATGGTCACTATGACACCCGATTCATCGCGCGCGGTCAGCTTGAAGGCCTGGCCATCGTTGTACAGCTCGTCCGGCTCTGACCATGCCATGCCGTCACGCTTCTGCCGGTCGGTGGCATGGTCCCAGTGCGGCAGGCCGATTTCCTTTTTCGTCAGGCCCACCAGGTGCGGCGCCAGAATCACGCAGCCGGTATGACCGGTCCAGTGCGCGGAATCGAGCGCGGCATCGAACTCTGCCAGGTGGGGATTGCCGCCGTTGCCGAAGATGCTCTCCACGAAATCCAGGTTGCTCACCAGGTTGCCCGGGGCGAAGAAGCGGATTTCCATGGTCTTTTCCGGTTCCTTGCCCGGAATGGCCGGACACACCACCGGGCGCAGCAACAGCGAGACGAACATGCGCGCCGGCTTCGGCAGGTCGGCAGTAAACGGGATCCTCAGCAGATCCTGTGGCGGGCTGAACGCGAGTTTCAGCATGTTCGCGAAGGCCCGCTGGGGTACGCCCTTCTTGTCGCCGGGAATCGGCAGCCCGCCCTCGGCAATATGGAACGACCCCTTGGTGGTACGGCGGTCACTGGCCGGGTTGTGCAGGACCCCCTGCTTTACCCGGTAGCTCGAAACGATGTCAGAGTGAAATTCATTCTCTCCCATGGGGATGGACAGCTCCCGCGCCACGCCTTCGCGGTCCAGGATAAAGGTCTGGGTTGGCAGGGTCGGGACCGTGATCAGGTCAAGATCCTCGAGGTAACGTTTCAGGAATTCCTGGATGCGCTGGTCAACGCGGCACTGGTAGTTCGAGAGCAGGCGGTTCTTTTCCCGGTAGCTCTTCAACAGGTCATGGGAGATATCGAAAAACCCTGCCGCCTCCTTCGAGACACAGGTCGGCTGTCCGGATGAAGCCAGTTTCAGGTTGATGTAGAGCTGGAGTTTTTCGCGTTCCTCGTCCGGGGAGCTTGAAGGCGCGTGCAGTTCAGGGATTTGTGATAGATCCATGGGCTCTCCGTCGTTTTATGGTTTTGTTCCCAACCGCGCTAATCCCCAGTGGGCTGGAATGTTGTGATGTTACCACTTTTCCGGGGCCTGCCAATTGCGCCAACAACCCGGCGTATCTTGATGCTTTCTCCTGAAGAACTTACAACTTATTGTTTTAATTTATTATTATCATTTTATACGGGAAATTGATAGTGGATCCTGTCAGCCTGAGGCGCCAGGTGGCAGCCAAAAAAAACCCCGCCACGCGGCGGGGTCGGATGCTGTTTGCCGGTCCTGACGCTGTTACTCGACAGTGCGTAGCGCAACATTGCCGAACGCGGACCCGAAGTTCGACAGGTCCTGGGCCAGATCATCGAGCTCGGCATTGACCTCGGCGAGGTCCTGTTGGGCCGTTATGTATTCACGCTTGCGGTAGCCCGCGTAAATCAGTCCAACCGGCAGGTGGTAGCCCGCGTAAATCAGTCCGCCCGCCAGCAGGGCGCTGAGGGTGACATAGGTGCCATCCAGCTCCAGGTCTTCCATCTCGGTGGCGAGTTCTGCCCGTCGTAACAGCAGCCCGGCCCGCAGGTCCCTGAGTTGCTCGGCCAACAGCTGGGGATCGATTGCCGGGATTTCGACCACGAAGCCATCCTGGTCGGTGTACGCCACCATGACATAGGTATCCGCCGGAGACTGTACGGGCAGGACGTCACCGGCAACGGCAGTTTCAACAATAACAGCGCTGAACAACATGGCAACCAGTGCCACTACCCCGCGAAAATCTGTCTTCATGAAGCCCCCGTTCCGGTGCGTGTTGTTGTGCTTCTTTTATGACGCACAATGATTTCTAATATTAACATTATTTTCCTGTTTTTAACAGGTTAGCCACCCCATGCATCCCTGAAATGCAGAATATGTACTTATATATTATATGGTTAGCTGAATTAATCCAGCAGGGTCTGCAGGAGGCGCTGAATATCCGGGTGGTCGAATTCCCGGCCACCAATGGCGCGGTACACCAGGCGGCCCCGGCGATCGACGAGGAACGAGGTCGGTAGCCCTTTTACGCCGTAGTCGGCCGACACCCGGCTCTCCGGGTCAAACAGCACCGGGAACGTCGGAAACACGTCCAGTTGCCCCATGTAGGCGAACACATGGTCGGCATCCTCCCACTGGTTGATCGCGAGCACCACCAGTCCGCGCTCACGGAACTTCAGGTAGAGCGCCTCGAGGGCCGGCATTTCCCGGCGACACGGCGGGCACCAGGTGGCCCAGAAGTTGACCAGCACCACCTTGCCTTTATAGTCGGTGAGCCGGTGTTGTTCAGCGTCCATGTCTGCCAGCGCAAACCCGGGCGCTGCATGCACCGGATCGAGCGCTGTGAACTGGTGGCTCAGCCCGGGGAGTTCCGCTGCCGCGAGCGTGGCCTGCCCTGCCAGCAGCACCAGGCAAACGGCCACCCGCAGGGCCGGAACACGATTACTGCACAGGTGCTTCAGCCGGTGCACAGCGCACCTCCTTGATGGTTGCCACGTGTTGCCTGCCATGCTGGCTCCATGAATAGTCAAGATCGAAGCGGCTGCCGGGAGGCAGTTTTACGGTGGTAAAGCCCTGCACCCAGTCTCCCTCGGCGAAGGTCTGTTCGTCAGCCAGCAGGGACCAGCGAAAGGCCACCCCCATATCACGCCATTCCTGCACCCACTCACTCTTGGTCCTGAGCCGGTGCCGGGTCCCGTCGGGTGTAGTGTAACGCCAGTCTGCTACCCGGTAGGACAGCGGTGCAGCGGTCGTGTTCCGGATGATGGTACCGAACACGCAATAACTGCTGACATCATCGATGATCTTTTGCGGCAGACCGCGTGCGGCATACACGGCCCGAACATAATCCGGCAGCACCTGGATCAGCTCGATGGCGAATGCCTGTTCCCCGGCTTTCCAGGACAACAATCCGGTTTCAGGGTTGGCCCGCTGCTCAACTGCCGCTATCGCCTGCAGCGGCACCAGCAGGCACAGGCACAGACACCGACTGAGCCGGTGTATCCATACCGGTAACTCAATGCAGCCGGGTAAACTCAACGGCGACCTGTTTCTTGTAGTCTTCGTCGAACACCAGCTCGATGGTGAACTCCCCTTCATTGTCCTCGATGCGAACCTGTTTCAATTCCGGCAAGCGAATGGCGAGGTAGCTGCACATGGCCGCTGCGGTGGATTCATCGCTGCTATGGATGGCATGCGCCAGGTTGGCGGCCGCAAACCGGGTACGCTGGTTCAGGTCCGGCTGCAGGATGGTCCGCTCGTCCAGATAGATGCCCTCGTCCATCTTGGTATCCATCTTGTCGAGGTACCCGGTCTGGTGGTCCGGCAGCAGCTTGTCGCGGTCGTATTCCAGTTGTGCAATGCCATTCAGCAGCACGGCCATAATATTGCTCATTACGTCAGTCTTCCCGGTGCGACGATTGGTCTGGTTTTACACAACTTACGGTATATATAGAATAAATACAATTTCCATTCTTGTAGGGCCGAATTCATTCGACCAGTCATGATTGGCCGAATGAATTCGGCCCTACAGTTCTGCTAACCAGGGGAAGAGCCTTACTCTTCAGGTGGGCATGAACGCTATCCGCGAGCTGGCAAAAAATGTCTTGCCCGAGCGTCTGTAGATCTCGTCACAATTGCCGAGGGCATCCCCGAGTTTCATAATGCGGTGCGGGTCAGGCACACGGTTAGCTGTAAACTGCAGGTAACCGTAGTCCGGCCGGTACCGGCCAATGGCGTCACCATAGATGCCGCCATGCCCCCTTACATAACGAGTACTGCTGTCCGGGGCATGATAGGTCATATCCTTGCAATCCCTGGCACTCGACTTGTTCCCCTTCACTGTCCCGGGTGCGGGCAGCACATCGGGATCGAATTCATACGGTAGGATCGCGTTATCCGTCATCCAGACAGTGTCCGTACCGACGTCGATTGCTGCGACCGTCATGTACAGCAGCGCACCTGCCATGATCATCAAACCTGAAACGACGCTGAAAACAGCGGTCGCCAGGTAATTTACTGTTGAGCAGATTTTCATATTGACCCTCGCCCGTGCAGTTCCTCCAGTTAGCCGGAACATGAATCATGCTCCAGGCTTTCCTTGATTCTCGAGCAATCCACATACAGCGTCTATTGTCCCTCGGTCTGTTGTACCAGGGTATTAGTGCTCTATCCATGTGATACTTGCGGGTTCAGCGTCCCTGCGGTGTCCCACAATAAGAAGCCCGGCCGAAGCCGGGCTGGAGAGACCCGGATGACAGGAGGAGTCAGCCAGCCGGGAGAGAGACAGGGTCCTGGTGTGGTATCGCCCTGCATGGCAACACCGGTAACCGGTAAACTGTTTTTTT
>JAUVNM010000180.1 GCA_030599705.1 Gammaproteobacteria bacterium | reverse complement strand
CAGGGTAAAGTCCGCCCGGTGTGGCCCGGCCTGGGTGTACCCCAGCTTCCGGTCCCGCTCCCGGGAATGCTCGAGTGCTGTCGCCAGCGTCTTGTCCTGTGCCCAGCCGGGTCGATACGTCAGCCCCAGCTTGATTCCCGGAAACAGGATCTTCAACTCCGCCTGCAGGTGGGGCGTCAGCTCATCGAGATAGCTGCGCCGCAACCGATCCAGTATCCCGGCGGCATCGATTAATTCTGTGTCCCAGGCGGATACCTGGCCGGGCGGCACCAGCGCTCGCAATGCGGCATTGCGCTGGCGCAACACCCGCGCATAGCGCTGCCAGGCATCGCGGTAGCCATGTTCCACGTGGAACAAGGCCCAATCCAGCGTCTGTCGGCGATAGCGTGGCCCGCCATTCAAAATATTCGCCGTGTCCCCGCTCATGATATGCACCGGCAGGCGGCCGGCGAGATCGGACAGGCGGCTGACTGGCTGGCCTTCCAGATGGATGCGGGTTTTTCCCGGGTAGCGCTCGACACCAACCGGGATATTCCGGCCTTTGGCCGTAGCGATGCGGCCGACCAGGCGCCAGCCCGGCTGACCAGTGCGGATCAGGCAGTCGGCATCGCGGGCGCGAAACGAGTGTACCCGGCCGAGGCAATAGATGGCCTCGAGCAGACTGGTCTTGCCAGCGGCATTGGCGCCGGTGATCAGGTTGAGGCCGGAAGAAAAGTCCAGGCGGGCCGTTTTGATATTGCGAAAATCGTCAATATCGAGTGACTGTAGCCCGCTCGCTGTCCGTGATTCAGGAGTGGTCTCGCCGGAGAGACAGACGGCCAAAACAATTACAGGCGCATCGGCATGACGACATAGCGGCAATCATCAATGCCCGGTTTATGGATGAGGGCGCTGCTGTTGGCGTCGTTGAGCAAAAACTCGATGGCGTCCGATTCCACGGCCGACAGCACGTCCAGCAGGTAGGTGACATTGAACCCGATCTCCAGTGGCTCGTTGTCATAGGTGACTTCAATCTCGTCTACCGCCTCTTCTTGTTCTGGGTTATGTGCTTGTATTTTGAGATTATTTTTAGATATATCAAGGCGAACACCGCGGTACTTCTCATTCGAGAGAATCGAGGTCCGGGTGAGCGCCTGGCGAAATATCTCACGGTCGATGATCAGGCTCTTGTTGGCATCTTTGGGGATAACCCGGTGGTAATCCGGAAACCGGCCGTCGATCAGCTTGGAGGTAAAGCGCAGTTCCTGCGTCGTAATGCGGATATGGTTGGTGCCGATTTCCACCTCTACGGTGTCCGTATCCTCCTCGAGCAGGCGGTGCAGTTCCTGGATCCCCTTGCGCGGCACAATGACCTGTTTACCGCTGCTATCGCCCACGTCCATGGGGAACTCGCAGATGGCCAGTCGATGGCCGTCGGTCGCTACCGCACGCAACACGCCATTGTCCGGTTCCAGCATCAGGCCGTTCAGGTAGTAGCGCACATCCTGCTGTGCCATCGAGAAAGCCGTGCGATCGATTACCTGGCGCAGTTCGTCTTGCGGGGCATTGAACTTGTGCGGACTCTTGATTTTGTCGACCACCGGAAATTCACTCGCCGGCAGGGTGGCCAGGGTAAAGCGGCTTTTACCGGAACGTACCAGGGCACGCTCCCGCTTGATCGAGATATCAATCTCGGCAGCTTCCGGCAGGGTCCGGCAAATATCGAGCAGCTTGCGCGCCGGCAGGGTGATATCGCCGGGTTCGGTCACGGACAGTTTTACCTTAGCCTGCAGTTCGACCTCCAGGTCGGTGGCTGTCAGTTTGAGTTCCCTGGCCGTGGCATTCACTAACACATTACCCAGGATCGGGAGTGTCTGGCGCCGTTCCACGACCCCGGTCACCTGCTGCAGTGGCTTGAGCAGGGTTTCACGCTGAATGGTCAGTTTCATAATTAAAGTAAGATATTTAAAACCTATTTGTTGTATTAATAAGGGTTGGCGGTTACTGTGGGTAACCAACTTTTAGTTAATTAGTTTAATAAGTTATAAGCATAACAACCCTTCTGATAACGCCGTGATCAACGGTTGGCAACCTGTGGATATCCCGGGATAAATCGGCCCGGTTTATGTATGCACAGGTTATCCACATTATGTTGTCAGGGTTCTCAACAGGTTGTTGTAGTCCTCGTTGATGCGTGTATCGCTGTCTCTCAGTTCCACCACCTTGCGACAGGCATGCAGGACTGTGGTGTGATCGCGGCCGCCAAAGGCATTGCCAATTTCCGGCAAGCTGTGCGAGGTCAGTTCCTTCGCCAGCGACATGGCGGTCTGGCGCGGCCGGGTGATGCTCCGACTGCGGCGCGGTGACAGCAGGTCGGATACGCGGATCTTGTAATACTCGGCCACGACCTTCTGGATGTTCTCGATGGTGATCAGCCTGTCCTGCAGGGCCAGCAGGTCACGCAGAGCCTCCTTGGCGAAATCCAGGTCGATGGGCCGGCCGGTGAAGCGGGAGCTTGCCATGACACGACGTAATGCGCCCTCGAGTTCGCGGATATTCGAGCGGATATGCTTGGCAATGAAGAACGCCACATCATCGGGTAGCTGGATATTGCTCTGGGTGGCCTTGCTCATCAGGATCGCCACGCGGGTTTCCAGTTCCGCCGGCTCGATGGCCGCGGTCAGTCCCCAGCCAAAGCGGGACTTGAGACGCTCCTCGAGCCCGTTTACCTCCTTGGGATAGCGGTCACAGGTCAGGATTACCTGCTGCTGACCCTCCAGCAAGGCATTGAAAGTATGAAAGAATTCTTCTTGTGAGCGTTCCTTTCTGGCAAAGAACTGGATGTCGTCGATGAGCAGGGCATCCACCGTGCGGTAGAAACGCTGGAACTCGTTGATGGCGTTGTGCTGCAGCGCCTTGACCATGTCGGCCACGAAGCGCTCGGAGTGCAGATAGATCACCCGCGCATCCGGTTTGTGTTCCAGGATCAGGTTACCGACGGCGTGCATCAGGTGGGTCTTGCCGAGGCCGACACCCCCGTAGATAAACAGCGGATTGTAGGCGCCGCCCGGGTTTTCCCCGACCTGGATGGAGGCCGCGCGCGCCAGCTGATTGGATTTGCCGCCGACAAAGCGCTCGAAAGTGAAATCCGCGTTCAGATTGCTCTTGTACTGCGCGGGTACCGGTTGTTCCCGTACCGGGCCGCCGGGCACGACGGGAACCGTGGCCGCCGGGGTCCTGTTGGTGCTGCCGATGTCGAGCTGGATGTGGGTGACCGCGTTCGGACCCATGGCATGCAGGGTCCGGGAAATGGCATCGAAGTGGTGCTTTTTTACCCAGTCAAGCACAAACTGGTTGGGCGCCAGCAGCTGCAGGCTGTCGGGTGATTCTACCGCGTGCAGCGGCCTTATCCAGGTGTTGAATTGTTGCTCGGGGAGCTCATTTTCCAGACGAACCAGACACTTTTGCCAGAGCGACACTTCCACCAGACAAGCCCCCTTGTTGTTGAATGCGTGATACCGAGGGGGAGCAGTCTATACCTGTCAGTGAAAGTTATCCACACCCGGTTGTTCGCATTGCCGGTTGACAGTGGAACCGTGAAACCAGTAACCTTTGCGCCCTTTTTCACGCTCCGGGGCGTGGACAGTTTTGTTTTGTAAACAGGAATTTGGTGTGCCATGAAGAGAACTTTTCAACCCAGTAACCTGAAGCGCAAGCGGACACATGGTTTTCGTGCGCGCATGAGCACCAAGAACGGCAGAGCCGTCATCAAGGCGCGTCGTGCAAAGGGCCGGGCGCGACTGTCCGTCTGATTCGGCACGCCGGCGTAGCGGACGACGGGCGCGCTATCCACGACAGGCCCGACTCACGGAGCCTGCCGAATTCAAACGGGTGTTTGACCACTGTTGTTGCAAGGCGAGTAATCGCTGGATGACGCTGCTGGCGCTAGCGAATGACCGGGGCAACCCGCGACTGGGCCTGGTGATCTCCCGCAAGGCGGCCGGTACCGCCGTGGCGCGTAACCGTATCAAGCGTCTGGTCCGGGAAAGTTTTCGACACACACAAACGCAGCTCGGTGGTTTCGACATCGTGGCCATCGGTCGTTCCGGTGTTGCACTGCAGGCCAACCGGGCCGTAGCTGAATCGCTGGATAAACTCTGGAGAAAACTGATCACGTCATGCGCCGGTTGTTAATACTGCTGATAAAGGCCTATCGGTTGCTGCTGAGCCCCTGGCTGGGTGCGCACTGCCGGTTTCATCCAACCTGTTCCTGTTACGCCATTGGCGCCATTGAACGCTTTGGTGTGCTGCGCGGCAGCGCCATGATGCTGCGCCGCCTGTCGCGCTGTCATCCCTGGCATCCCGGCGGCATCGACCCGGTTCCCGACCCGGCACCTGCTCGGGATGTGCGCGTGCCGCATGGATAACCAGCGCCTGTTTTTGCTGGTTGCCCTGTCGTTCGTGCTGCTGTTGCTGTGGCAGGCCTGGATGGAGGACTATGGTCCGGAACCGCAGGCCACGGCGCCCGCGGCAACGACGCAGACCGACACCCCGGCCGACACCGGCGCCGACCTGCCGAGCGCACCGGATGAACCACGGCAGCGCGAGGCAGCAGTACCCGAAGATATCACGCTGCAGGCCGCGCAGCAGGTGGTGGTGGAAACCGACCTGCTGCGTATCGTGATCGATACCAATGGCGGTGACCTGCGCCAGGCCGATCTGCT
>JAUVNM010000183.1 GCA_030599705.1 Gammaproteobacteria bacterium | reverse complement strand
TCCTTGCGGTAATAGTCATTGGCCAGGTAGAAATTGGCCCCGGCATGCCCGGGATCATGTTCAAGTACCCGCAGGTAATAGTCCGCCGCCTGTGCGGCATCACCCTCCTCCTCCGTGAGTACACCCAGCAGGAACAGTCCCAGCGAATTGTCCGCCTCCCCGGCAAGCGCCGTTTCCAGCGCCGCGCGGGTCCCGGCCTTGTCCCCGGTCAGGTACAGTAGCCTGGCATAGCTGATGCGGGCGCGGACATTGTCCGGTTGCAGGGCGAGCCCGGCGGCGAAGGCATCGCGCGCCTTAGGGTTGTCATGCTGTTTGATGGCTCGCATGGCATGGAGAAAATGCATGACAGCGCCGCCCTTGATTGCATTGAGACTCTCGATCTGCGGATCCCTGATCGCGGGCATCTCGTCGCCGCGCAATGCCAGCTGGCTTTTGGCCTCGGTGTTGCGGTTTACCGCCCGCAGGGCCTGTGCCAGCGGGTAGTGGATGCGTGAGGCATCGGGATCATATTCCAGCGCCCGGGTAAAATATTCAATTGCTGCGGTGTAGTCGCGCTGCAGCAAGGCAATTTGTCCCAGCCCGTACCGGGAGGCCGCTTCCAGTCCACTGGTATTGACGAGTGTCTGATAGGCCGCCTGCGCCTTGTCCTGTTCGTTGAGGTCCAGCCAGGCATCCGCCAGGCGCAGCGTGAGGGCCTGGTAACCGGGTTTCAGGGTCCGGGCCTTTTCAAGGCGCGTGATGGCCAGTTGTGTGCGCCCGTTTTGCGCGGCAAGGTAGCCGGAGTAGTAGGCCCATCGAAAGTTGTCCGGGTCAAGCTGTTTGGCATTTTCGTAGCAATCGTCCGCCGACTGAAATAAATTGTACACATGGTAAAGCCCGCCCAGCTCGCCGTAGGCGGCTGCCAGTTCATCTGGTTCCGCGTTGTTATCGAGCGCAGCATGCAGGCGTTTGCGTGCGTCAATAAGCGTGTCCCTCGCCTGCGCATCCAGTCCATCGAGATTGACTTCCGGGATTGCCCGCAACGCGCCTGCCAGGGATTCGGGCAGATGTGCCACACGGTCCGTTGCCTGCAATGGTGTGCCGGCCAGCAGGCACAGCAGGATGAGACTGGCAGGAAACCCGGTGGTAGCGCGCATGGCAGGGTTATGCGTCATCCGGCTGGATGACGGTAATGGTGGTATCGATGGTATTGACCGGAAGTTGCTGCACCTGACCACCCGGCCAGAATACAGTCACTGCATCTACCGTGCCGGCGTCCCCGAGCCCGAAGGTCACCGGCAGTTCAACCTGTGACAGGTAACTGCGCGTCGGCATGACGCTGCGGCGTTGTGTGACCCCGTTTGCGGTCAGTTCGATGACAGCACCAATGGCATTGCGATTGGCGCTACGCCCCTCCAGCCGGATGCGCAGCCAGTGATTCCCGGTCTGCTGGTCGTTGCGGAACAGCCGGGCCTCACGCCCGTTCTGTACTACCACGATGTCCAGGTCCCCGTCGTTGTCAATGTCCGCATAGGCGGCGCCGCGGCCGACCATGGGAGTGGCCAGTGCCCCGCTCTCTTCCACCAGCACGAAACGATTGCGGCAGGCAGCGCCGCAGTTCCAGAACAGTTGTGCGGGTTGCGCATAGGTCTGGCTGGGCTGAATGAGGTTGATCTCGCTCTCCAGATGACCGTTGGCCTGAAACAGGTCCAGGCGTCCGTCGAGATCATAGTCGAAGAAAAACAGGCCAAAGGTCAGCGCCAGGCGCGAGGCCGGGCCGAAGCCCTCGAGGATGGCCTCGTCGGCAAACGGGGGCTGCCCGCCGGCAGTGACATAGAGCGAACTCATCTCGTTGGAGAAGTTGCCAATGCCGATGCCGAGCTCGCTGTCGTTGCGAAAATACGCTGCATCGATGCCCATGGCGCCGGTCGCCTTGCCGTTGCGGTCATAGGCAATGCCTTCCAGTGATCCGATTTCCTCGAACCGCCCCTTGCCAAGATTGTGGTACAGGAAATTGCGCGTGGTGTCATTGGCGACAAACAGGTCGATCCAGCCGTCCTGGTCATAGTCCACCGGCGCGACGGCCAGTGCCTTGCCTTCGGGTGCGCCGCTGTCCGGTTCATTGAACGCGATGCCCGCGGATTGCGAAACGTCGCTGAAGGTGCCGTTACCTTCATTGCGGTACAGGCGGCTATTGGTACCGTAAAAATGATTCGGGGCGCCAATGGCGCGCCCCAGGCCGGTCAGGCGAAAGTCGATTTCCAGGTCGATGTCGCGGGACCAGCGCACATAGTTGCCAGCGAACAGATCGAGGTCACCGTCGTTGTCATAATCGATGAAGGCGGCAGCGGTACTCCAGTCGCTTTCGAGACCGGCCGTTTCCGAATCCATTGTTACATCGGTGAAGCGCCCCTGTTCGTTGTGGTAGAGATAATTCCTGCCCAGTGCCGTGATGTATATGTCGGTCCAGCCGTCATTGTCATAGTCGCCGATGGCGGCACCCATGCCGTAACAGCTCACATCAAGTCCTGCCTGACTGGTTACATCCCGGAACTGCCCGGCCCCGTTGTTTTCATAGAAGGCCAGTGTGGGTTGCCTGCCCTGCTCGTGGTCGGGCCACCAGCTGGAATTGACCAGTAACAGGTCCTGGTCGCCGTCATTGTCATAATCCAGGAAGGCCGCCCCGCTGCCAATGCTTTCCGGCATGAGCTTTTCCCCATAGGCCCCCGAGGTGTGGACAAAGTCGATGCCCGCCGCGCGGGTGATATCGGTAAAGGAAACGGCAGGCGGGACCCGGGGTGGGGCCTGTGTTTCGATTACCGGCCCGCTAACCAGCGCTTCCTCGATGACGACCGGCGCCGTGTGATCACGCGTGAAGTACCAGAGCCCTGCGCCGAACACGGCAAACAGCAGGATCGCCAGCAATGAACGGTAAAATGCCTTGCGTATGACCGTTTCGCCGCTATGTGGATGTCGTGATTTGTCTTGACTCATTGGTGCTGGATCCCTGCATCGATTGTATGGGAGGCCCGGGTGAAGGGCGCGCCCCGCCCTGCATCATTGAAGGGCGGGGGAACCGGGGCACGGTCGTTTTGTGCCCGTGCCGGTTGCCGGGCGGCATCCTTGCGATTGAGATCATAGATGGCAATCGCGGCGGCGGCATGATCGGCGGCCGGATTTTCACTGCGGTGTTTTGCCACGGCCCGTTCCACGGCATGGTCATCCGGGCGGTAGGTATTGAACCGTTCCCGGTGCCTGGCGGCCTGTTCCGGTGCACCGAGTTCCCTGTATACCTGTGCGAGGTTGTGGTGGGCGGCCAGGTCTTCCGGCTCGATTTCCAGGGTCTGCAGGAACCGGTCGCGGGATGCCTCCAGCAGCTTGCGCCGCTCACCCTGCAAGTGGGCGCCACGCAACTGCCGGGCCTGTTCGAACTGCACCCGCCCAAGCGCGTTGACGACACGGATATCCCGGGAAAAGTCGAAGCCGCGCTGGCGCGCCTCCTGAAACCGGTTGTCGATAATGGCTTCCAGCGCCTTGCCGGCCTCCTCGAGGTGGCCGTTCTCGCGGTCAATCAGGGCGCTGTACCAGGCAATGGTCCAGGGGGCCGCGGGTGGTTCACTGCCACTGGCGCGTGACAGGGCCGCGGCGGCCTCATCCAGCCGTCCCTCCTTGAAATAGACCCGCGCCAGGTTGAGTGCCCCGTTGGCATCGTGTAATGCCTCGACCTGCCGAAAGGCCTGCTCGGCCTGGCGCAGTTCGCCGCGGGACGAGCCGGCATTGCCTTCGCGCAGCAGCGCGATGCCATAGTCGTTCCAGCGTTCGGTAACCGGGATAGTGACCGGCTGCACGGGTATCGCATCCGCGCTACCGGCAACCGGCAGCGCTACCCGGTCTGTTGCCATGACGGTGATCGGCAGATCATTGACCGTGAAGGCATCTCCCTGCAGGTGCTGCAGGTAGGTGGTGTCGAACTTGCGGTACTTCAGGCTGGCCTCGATCTGTACGGCGCCATCGATATCATCGGGAACGTCCAGCAGGTAGTGCACGACAGCCGCTGCGCCGGGCGGGATCTGGTGGTTGTAGAGTGCCACGAAGATATCCTGGCCGTTGCGCCGGTCGATGCGGTTGCCCTGGCTATCGAGCACATAGCTGTTGACGAAATACGACCAGGGATCGACGCGGCCTTCCGCGTCCTGGCTGCCACTGTGGCCGATGATCCGGCCATTGCCGGTGGCCGTGATATCGAGCCAGAGTTCGTTGGAATCCGTCGTACCCTGCGTCAGGTGATGGCCAATCCCGGTCGTGCGTATGACGACCTCGACCAGGTAACGTCGTCCCGGTTTCAACACGGGCACTGCGGGACGCAGCGGGGCCGTCAGTTCACCATCGATCCGGCCGTCCTCCTTGATGCCGAAGATATCGATACGCGTCACATCCCGCAGGCGCTTTTGTTGCGCTTCCATGACGGCTTCCGGCAGGTCCAGCAGGTGCGTGATGCCGGTATTGGCGGCAGCGAACTGGTGGTCATGGATGCTGCGCTGGCCGGTGTCGCCGAAATCACGTGCCGCCGGGTCGTCGGAGGCAGCCAGTGGCATATGGCATGCACTGCAGCGCGCGACCGCCTGTTCCGGATAGTAAAAACTGTCAACGCGGTGACCGGACACGCCGCTCGAC
>JAUVNM010000061.1 GCA_030599705.1 Gammaproteobacteria bacterium | reverse complement strand
GTTACACCGTCGCTGGCCTTTGCGCGCATTTTGATGCTTGCCATGATAAATCCTCTCTATGCCTGAACTTTGTATGAGTTAACCGTCAGTACGGACGGTTAACCGCCGCAGCCGCCGATGGTGACCTTCACTTCCTTGCCGGTGCTGTACAACTTGTCACCGGACTTGACGACGGCAATGACGCTGGACGTTTTACCCATCTTGATCCGGGTCGAGACGTAGCCCTCGGTCCCGGCGCCCAGTATGAAAGAGGCGGTCAGCGGGCTGGAATTCTTCTCGACGACGACACTGATGGATTCGATGTCGGCGATGTCGGTGGTGACCGAAATCGGTACCACGGCACCGTTTTCGGCGATATCCGGGGCCTTGATCTTGATCTTGTCACTGCCGGTGAGCGTGCTGCTGCCAAACAGGCCCTTGACGGCATCATCGACGGTCGAGGCCTCGAAGGCGGACTTCGGCCAGGCCGCGAGTACCATGCGGGGCGTGAGCAGGCCGGCACTGATGGCCATGCCTGCGGCCCCCGTTGCAAGGGAGCCTTTCAGAAAGATTCTGCGTTTCATGCTGGTCACGTTAAATTCTCCTGATGGTTAACTGGGCTGTGTCTACAGAGTATAGATATATTCAGTGATTTGATCGATTTGCTCCTCGCTGAGCATCTGGTGCCGTCCGAAGGGTGGCATGATCGTGTTCGGGTTGGCTACCGTGGCGTCCCAGATCTGGGTGCGCAGTTTTGCCTTGTCAGGGTAGCGGGCTTTCATGGCAATCAGTGGCGGACCGATATTACCCGGCAGGGTTCCATCGTCCATGGCATGACAGGCCAGGCAATTCCCCAATTTACGGTCTACGGAAAGGGCCTTGCCTTTTTCAATGGCCGTGGCATCGGCAGCGCTCGCCTGGAGCGGTGTGAGCAACATTGCACCCAGTAAGGTTGCTAGTGATAACACGGTGGTGATGATGCTTCTCGCGGTGTGCCGCATTGTGTCTTCTCCTAGGTCTTATGTTTCGGTTTGCGGGACGAAAAAAACGCCGACTGGTTACAGTCCGCGTGGGTTGTTCTTCTCGTGGTTGTACTGGATAACGGCCGCTTCCGCCTGGAACCTGGCCTTGTCGGCCAGCTTGATGGCGGCGCCATTATCACCCTTGTCCGCTGCTGCCTGTGCCTGCTTCAGGAATTTCTCGGTGTCGCGCCAGACCCAGTCATTGCCCTTGGCGGCCTTGATGGCATCATTCGCATTCTTGATGGCTGTCGTGGCTTCCGGGCTGGCCTTCGAGGCGCCGCCCGATCCCCCATTGCCTGATGTTGAGGCGCAACCGATGGAGAGCAGGGCTGACAGGACGGTGATGGTCAATAGCTTGGCAAGAAGACGTTTCTTCATCGGATCAACTCCATATAGTAATTGCAGGGTTGGGTACGACAGACGATTTTTCTTTATTTATGTCAGAAACGTAGCACCACAATCTGCATTATGCAACAAAATAATCCGCCTATTTAACAGATTTATCGTGTTTTTTTTATTTCATCCTGTCTTCTTCCTCAAGCAGCTCCTTCAGTTCTTTCAGTTTGGCCCGGATGCGGGCATTTTCATAGTCAGTCACCCCCGCTTCGCGTCTTGCCAGCTGCAACTGCTGGATGGCCTGCCGGGTATTACCGTTGAGGTTGTAGTAGCGTGACATGGCGCCGTGGGATTCGACCTTGTGCCCGGTTCTCTCGGCGGCTTCTGCGAGCAGTTTATATATTCGTGGGTTGTTATATTGCTTCTTAATAATATCTGAAAGTATTTCATAAGCTTCCTGCGCCTTGCCGGCGACCAGCAGGGTCTGTGTGTAGGGCAGCAGGATGGTCAGGTTTCCCGGGTACAGGGATAGCGCGTCCTTGTACAACGCGAGCGCCTTTTCATACTTGCCGCTGTTCGCATAGAGTCTGGCAATATCGAGGCGGTACATGATCCGATCCGGATCGGCGCGGTGCAAGCGGTTGAGGATTTCCAGAGACTCACCGGGCTTGCCGGTCTCCGCGAGCAACAGGGCATACTCATACTTTTTGTAGACCTTTGCGTTTTCGGTTTTGTCCCGGTAACGCTGATAATCTTCCATGACCTGCTGTGGATCGCTGTAGTCGAATACCTTGATTTTTGCGCGCACCAGCTGAAAATCCAGGGTGTCGATTTCACCGGCCGGGTAGTTCTCGGCCCGGGAGGTTGCCTCGGCGATGCGGTTGGTGGTGACCGGGTGAGTGCTGAGGAATTCCGGCGGGCGGCTGCCATACAGCCGGGAATTTTTCTGCAGGCGTTCGAAGAACCGTGGCATACCAAACGGGTCGAGATTGGAATTCGCGAGAGTTTGTATCCCCACGCGATCGGCTTCATATTCATTTGCCCGGGTAAAGTTGATCTGGTATTGCATGGCAGCGCCCGAAACCGCGGCCATGCCGGCCATGCCGGCTTCCGGATTCTGGGTTGCGACCAGGATCGAGGCGAGCATGGCCGCCATGTGCGGTACACTCAGGCTATCGGCGGCTTCAAAGGCACGCGCCAGGTGGCGCTGGGTTACGTGGGCGATTTCATGGGCCAGCACGCCCGCGAGTTCACTTTCGTTTTCCGAGGCAATGAACAGGCCGGTGTGCACGCCAATGTAGCCACCGGGACCGGCAAAGGCGTTGATGGAGGGTTCGTTGACCACGAAAAAGGTAAATTGCCAGGTCGGTTCCTCACTGTTGGCTGCCAGGCGCTGTCCCAGTGAATTCAGGTAAGCGGTGATCACCAGGTTATTCAGCACGATGCCGCTCTGGCGCAGCTGGCGCATCATGTAGCCCCCGAGCTGTTTTTCCTGTTCCGGTGAGATGACCGCGCCGGCGGAATCACCGATATCCGGGAGGTCCGAGTACAGGCTCTCGGCTGGGACGGGTACCCAAACCGTTATGGCCAGCAAGCTGCCGAGCAGGAGTGCATGGAATGGTTTCTTGAAAGTGCTCGTCATGAATTATTCTTTCAGTACATGGGCTTGCGGCGAGACCGGCAACCGGTGGCGGCATGCCGGATTACTGTCAATTGCTTAATGCTTGCGTTCTGCTGCCAGTTGGCATAAATTTTCCGGCTCATTCAAAAATAACACGATCATGATCCATTGTGTCGGGTCTGAACCAAGTAGTTAACTATACAGACAGGAGATGAAGAAATGGCGGATTTTGATGAAGAACTTGATGCCACCGGCCTGAATTGCCCGCTGCCGATCCTGCGTGCCAAAAAGGCTCTTAATGGTATGGAAAGCGGCCAGGTCCTGCGCATCATTGCAACCGACCCGGGTTCCGTCAAGGATTTCGAGGCGTTTGCCAAGCAGACCGGCAATGAGTTGATGGAATCCACCGAAGAAGGTGGCAAGTTCATGTTCATGATGAAGAAGGGATGAGTAGTTAATCCCCTGGCGGAAACACCACAAAAAACCCCGGCTTGCTGCCGGGGTTTTTTTATACCTGCAGAATTTCAGTTGTTTCTCAGAACTTCCAGTTTACCTGTGCACTGAGAATATCGACTGCCGCGTCATAGTCACCCTTCACCTTGTGGAAACCTGACGTTTGCCCGGTCGTCGGGTCATGTGCATTATCCGTGAGAAGTTCCGGGTCATCGACGAACAGGTGTGCGTAACCGACATCAAAGGTCAGTGCTTTGGAAAAGCTGTAGTTGGCGCCCAGGGTCAGCCAGATGCGGTCGGCATCCGGTACCCGCGGTGTACGCAGGCTGTCCTTGGGTACCGGTGTCTCGTCATAGGCAACCCCGCTACGGAACATCCAGGTAGCGTTATGCCGGTAGCTGGCTCCGACAGCGACGCGAACGGTATTGTCCCAATTCATCGGGGTGACGCTCCTGCCGCCCGTGTCGAGTTTTACCCGCAGTTCATCGAGTTCATCCCACTCCATCCAGGTCATGTCCGCCATGACAGTCCACTTGGGACCGAAGGCATGCAATGCGCTGAGCGAGGCACTGGCCGGCAGCGTGACATCCAGTGTGGCGTCGGTCGTAAAGTCGATCACCGGCCCGGTGATCCGGACTTTACCATCGAGTTTCACCTTGACATTGGAACGGTAATGTAGCCCAACGCGCGTATCCGGTGTCGGTTCCAGCACCAAGCCAGTATTCCACCCGTAACCCCAGTCATCCCCGGTCAGCTTGGCAAAACTGTCAAGGGTGTCTGATCCCGGGACCCAGCCAGGGATCGGCGGGCCACCCATGCCGATGGATAGCAGGGAACCGAGCAGGCCGCCGTCAACGGCATTGGTCAGCTCCCCGTCTGCGTACATGGCGCTGACGCCCACGCCGATGGAGACCGTGTCATTGATTGCATAGGCAAAGGACGGGTTGATATTGGCCGTCTTCAGGTCGGATTTGATGGCGTGATAACGACCCACCCAGTCGTTATCGTATTTTGTCTTCAGTCCAAAGGGGGCGTTAATGCTCAGGCCGACCCACATCTGGTCATTCAGCTGGTGAGAGTAGCCGCCATGCGGGACGGCCGCATTCAGGCCGATGTCATCCTTGCCGTTGTTGCCGGTAGAGACGCCACCCAGGCCGACCAAGGCAATGGCCGGGTTGGACGGATTGTAAAAGCCCTTGCCGTCGAAATCGGTGCTGGAATGGATCACGTGTATCCCGCCGGATGCGTTTCTGCCCTCCAGGCGCGTCATGCCGGCCGGATTGAAGAACATCGTGCTGGCATCGTCTATGCCGGACGAGCCGTTGGCATAGGCCGTTCCCATGCTGCTGACGCTTTGCTCGATGAGTGCGAAACCGGCTGCCAGGGCAAGCCCCGGAACTACGGGTGTGATGATGGCCAGGCCGACTGCCAGGAACCAGTATCTATAATGGTGGAATAAGCCCATCGTAACCCCCCAGTTAATATGAACGGTATCCGTGTGACCAGTAAGGAAATGGCAGGCCCCCCTGCCGCTCGCTCCTTGCGCCACGAACACTACTGTAGCAGATGATAAAAAACAACAGCTGTAATCGGTTAGCGTCTAACCAGTTGTGATACTTGAATTCGGGTGGGGTGGATATGTTTCTAATATGCAACAAATCGACAGGGGAATTATTCCTTCACCGGCCGCTTGGCGAGTTTGCGCTGCAGGGAGCGGCGGTGCATTTTCAGGGCGCGGGCGGCGGCCGAGATGTTGCCGTTGTGTTCCGCCAGTACCTTCTGCAGGTGCTCCCACTCCAGTCGTTTGACGGACAACGGCTGTTCAGCGGGTGAGACCGAGGCATCGCCCCCGGTGCGCTGCAGGGCGGCAACGACTTCATCGGCATTGGCCGGCTTGGTGAGATAGTGTACGGCGCCGAGCTTGATGGCCTCGACCGCCGTGGCGACACTGGCATAACCGGTCAGCATGACGATGCGGGTGTTTTCATCCAGCCCGGCCAGTTGCTTGACCAGTTCCAGCCCGGACTCCGTACCGATGCGCAGGTCGACCACGGCACATTCCGGTTCGTGTTTCCGGGCAAGTGCCAGTGCGGTTGCCAGGTCATTCGCAATATGAACTTCATACTGCCGTTTTTCCAGCGCATCACCGAGAACACTGCAATAGATTTCGTCATCATCAACGAGCAGCAGGACGGGTTTTGAATTCTCGTTTGTTTCGGTATTCATGGGTTCAGGTAGCTGATGTTAGCAGTGGCAGGGTGATGCGGGTGAGGGTGCCGCCATGGTCGCGATTGCTGATGGTCACCGCGCCTCCCAGGCGTTGCAGGGTGGCATGCGCAAGATACAGTCCGACCCCGAGGCCGCCTTCTTTTGTGGATACCGGCGACCTCCCCAGCTGATGATGAATATCCAGAGCAATACCCGTGCCCCGGTCTGCGATCTCCAGAATTAATTCTGTTGCCGTCCAGCTGGCCCCAAGCCGCACGTCATCGGGCGAGGCATCGGCGGCGTTGTTGAGGATGTTAATCAACGCCTGGCCGAGGGTACGTTCCGCGATAATTTCGGCGCCATCTTCCGTGTTGCCAATCCGGGTTTCCAGGGTTGCACCCGGACGTTGGGTCTGCCATTCATGTACTACCTCGTCCAGGAAAACCTTAACCGGCAACCGGTGACCTGATTCGGCACGGTCGGCCCCGGCATCGGCCGAGATAACTGACAGTGCTTCCTTGCAGCGGTCAATCTGGCTGTGCAGGATTCCCAGTTTCTTGTGCAGGTCACGATGCGCCGGGTCAGCATACTCGTTTTCCAGCTCGGCCGTCAGGATCGCCATGGTGCCCAGCGGGGTGCCCAGCTCGTGGGCCGCACCTGCCGCCAGCGTACCGAGGGCCACCAGGCGTTCGTTCTGCAGGGCCTGCTCGCGCGCCTCGGCAAGCCTGCGATCACGCTGCCGCAGGGTATGCGCCATGCCGACGATGATGACGGCCACGAACCCGGCACTCATGACGAATCCCATCCACATGCCGAACACATGCATCTGGAAACCGCTGGCCTGGTCATGATGGGCATGCCCGGAATCGAGCGGCGCGTCGATCAGGAACAGACTGGAATAACAAATGACGGTGACCACGGCCATGCTCCAGGTGTAGCTGCGCGGGAGGATGGTCGCGGCAATCATTAGTGGCAGCAGGTAGAACCACACAAAGGGATTGGAGGCCCCGCCGGTGAAATAGAAGATACCGGTCAGTCCGGCGACATCCAGCAGCATCTGGATGAATATCTCGAGATCACCGACACGGGTAGCGTTTTTCAGCCGCAGCCAGGCGGCAATATTCAACAGGACAATCAGTGCGAGGAGTATGAACAGGGGTTGCAGGGGCAGCGCCAGCCGGAAGTAAGCGCTGGCAATGGCGATTCCTGCTGTAATACCGATGATTTCGACGTTGCGCAGCAGGATCAGCCGGGAGGCATTGCGGCGCGCGGTGTCCTTGCGGTTGGTATCCGGTGTCACCATGATGTGACCATGATGCTAGTTACAGATTGAACCGGCAAGCATGCGAGCGTCATTCCGTCATACCGTCATTCCGGCGAAGGCCGGAATCCAGGTTTTCGATTCAAGTTCTTACTGGATCCCGGCCTTCGCCGGGATGACGAATACTTCGCCGATGACGGAATGACGAATTAACCGGGTCTTCCCTAGAAGACAAGCTGCCAGCCGGCAGTGACTGCCCACTCGGTTTCCAGTGCCGGGCCGTCGAGGTCCTGGTAGACCGGCTTGCTCAGTTCAACGGCAAATCGTTGACCGTTGAAGATGCCAGTGCGGGGGTAGAAATTCACACCCAGCAGGCCATCGATGCTCTCGCCGCCACGCGTGTCGGGATCGGCCGTCGGAACGAGCGGGACACCCATCGGGCTGGTCTGTGCGATCTGGCTGTCGTCACCGTGGATATCACCCCATGCCGAGCCTTTAAGGCGTGCGGTAATACTCCACCAGCTGGAGATCTGCTTCGCCCCCCAGCCGGTGGCCTCGATGCGATGACCGTGGCGGTAGCCGTTGTTGCGATTCATGCGCAGGGTCGCCATAGTCTGTCCGCCCCAGGACCAGTCATTGCTCTGACCGACGAAGGTGATGCCCGGCATCAGGTCATAGGTACCGGAACCCAGTTGCATCGGGTAGGGCAGGCGTACCTTGCCCAGCGGGGTGGTATCTTCTTCATCGGTGGAACCGGTGGGCAGGCTGATACTCAAATTAATCAACAATTCGTTCCGGTCCCAGCGCTTTGCCTGGTAGATGCCACTGAGTCTGGTATCACCAATACCATTCGATCCGGTAGTGAACTTGACCCCCATGCGGGTACGGTGGTCCATGCTCTTGTCGAGGTAGGGCAGCATGGCCATCAGGGTCAGCCGATCGGTGGGGGCATACATGACCCCGAACATGTGCATGTCCATGCTCATTTCAGTCGGGGTGACTGCGTATTTCTTCAAGACATCGGAATCACTGATGCCACTGGTGCCTTCGCGGTTACCTTGCATGTCCATGTGCATATAGCGGTACGAGAACATCCAGTCGCCTGACTCGTGGGTGTGCGCCCCCATGACACCGATCGGCGCGAGATCCTCATGTACATGTCCTGAATGATGATCATGAGCGGCAAGCGCGTTACCGTTGACACTGAAGGACAGGGAAAGGGTGGCTGCGACTACGGCAACCGCGTGCTTCTGCATGTTGTGACCTGCGTTTTTGTATTCGAAAAATCGCCAACAACATACCGGGTACCGGTCGTTTACAACAATGCGGCAAATTGTCGCAGTGTCGTATTACAGACACGAAAACGGTCAGGTGTATTGATTGATCCCGGAAGGTTTGTACGTTCTGGATGACAGATGGTCGAAT
>JAUVNM010000067.1 GCA_030599705.1 Gammaproteobacteria bacterium | reverse complement strand
TCCCTGTTCCACGATCCGGCCGGCGTCCATGACGAGTATATGGTCGGCATCCACGATGGTGGACAGGCGGTGTGCGATGACCAGCGTTGTGTGATGCGCGGCGACTTGCTTCAGTGCGTCCAGGATCACCTGTTCTGAATGCGAGTCGAGGCTGGAGGTGGCCTCGTCGAATACCAGTATCTTCGGGTTCTTGAGTATGGCGCGGGCGATGGCTACGCGTTGTTTTTCCCCGCCGGACAGTTTCAGGCCCCGTTCACCCACCACGGTGTCGTAGTCCTGTGGCAGCGACATAATGAAGTCATGGATATTCGCCAGCCGCGCTGCCTGCTCGATCTCGTCGCGCGCGGCCGCTGGCCGGGCATAATTGATGTTGTAGTAGATGGAGTCATTGAACAGCACCGTGTCCTGGGGAACGATACCGATCGCGCGGCGCAGGCTGTCCTGGGTGACGTGGCTGATATCCTGGCCGTTGATCAGGATGTGCCCGCCAGTGACGTCATAGAACCGGAACAATAACCGCGCCAGCGTGGACTTGCCGGCGCCACTGGCTCCGACAACGGCCCCCTTGTGACCCGGTGCTATCGAGAAGCTGATATCGTGAAGTATCGGCCGGGCCTCCTCGTAGGCAAAAGACACGTGCTCAAAGCGGACATCGGCCGTGCCTGTATCCAGCTCCACGGCATCCTCGCTGTCGGTAATTTCAGGCCCGGTTTTCAGGACATCGAACATCAGCTGCATGTCCGCGAGTGCATGCTTGACCTGGCTGTAGATAATGCCGAGAAAGTTGAGCGGGATGAACAGTTGCAGCAGGAAGGCGTTGACCAGCACCAGGTCACCCAGCGTCAGGGTGCCGTTGACGACGCCCCGGGCCGCAAGGATCATGATCAGGGTGACGCCAGTGGCGATGATGACAGCCTGTCCGAAATTCAGCGCCGACAGCGAGGTCTGGCTCTTGACGGCCGCACCTTCCCATTGCTTCAATGAGTCATTGTAGCGCTGTAATTCGTGGCGTTCATTCCCGAAATACTTGACGGTTTCATAGTTCAGCAGACTGTCGATGGCCTGGGTATTGGCTGTGGAGTCCATGGCATTCATGGTGACCCGGTATTTCATGCGCCATTCCGTGATCTTCATGGTGAACGCGATGTAGCTGATTACCGAGACAAAGGTGATAGCGGCAAACCACACGGAATAATTCGACAGCAGGATGCCGGCAATCAGGACGATTTCCACCAGCGTCGGCAGCAGACTGAAGACCATGTAATTCAGCAGGGCGCTGATGCTGCGCGCGCCGCGGTCGATGTCCCGGGACAGGCCGCCGGTCTTGCGCTCCAGGTGGTAACGCAGTGACAGGTTGTGAAGGTGTTCCAGTACTTTCACCGAGATGCTGCGCGTGGCGCCGTGGCGGACGTGCGCGAACACGGCATCGCGCAGCTCGTTGAACAGCGAGCTGGTCAGCCGCAGGGCACCATAGAGTAGCAGGAAGGACAACGGCAGCAGCAGCTCGATTCCATCGACGGGCTCGAGATTGTCAACGATTACCTTGAGTACCAGCGGGATACCCACACTGGCGACCTTCGCCAGTATCAGGAACCCCAGTGCCAGCACGACCCGGCCGCGGTAGGTCCACAGGAACGGCAGCAGTTCCCGCAGCGTGCTCAGGTCGGTGGTGGTTTCCGGGAGCGATGTCGGGCGTGTATGCATGCATGTGTATCCGGGGGGCAGTGGCGCTATAATACCCGGCGTTTTGATTGCATCCCATGGAAACCTAGGAAAGTCCGGAACCGTCATGCCTATTTACGAATACCAGTGCGCAGCCTGCGGGCATTACCTGGAGACCCTGCAGAAGATCAGTGATCCGCCGTTGACCGATTGCCACAAATGCGGCAAGCCGGCCCTGAAAAAGCTGATTTCCGCAGCGGCGTTCCGGCTGAAAGGTGGCGGCTGGTACGAAACCGACTTCAAGACCGGCGACCGGAAGAATGTTGCCCAGGCCGACAAGCAGTCCAAATCGGGCGATAAATCAAAGGGCAAGGCAAACTCCGACAGCACTTCTGCAAAGAAAAAAACCACTGGCAACAGCTGAATCCCTTGTTCCCCGGCGCCGGCGCTGCATATTGCGCTTGCCGGCCCGACCCCGTACCATCTCGCGCTTCCCGTTGATAAATAACAGGTAGTTCCCGATGCGCAGTCTCTATTGCGGTGAGTTGAATGAGTCCCACCTCGACCAGGAGGTTACTGTGTGTGGCTGGGTACACCGCCGCCGCGATCATGGCGGGGTGATCTTCGTCGACCTGCGTGATCACCGGGGCCTGGTGCAGGTGGTCTTTGATCCGGATACGCCGGAGATTTTCAGTACCGCCGAGCGCATTCGCAACGAGTTCGTCCTACAGGTGACCGGCCGGGTGCGCAACCGGCCCGAGGGAACCATCAACGAGGACCTGCCGACCGGGCACGTGGAAATCCTCGGGCTGGAGCTGAACGTACTCAACGCGGCGGAAACACCCCCGTTTCAGCTGGATGACGACGTCCAGGACGAACTTCGGTTGCGTTATCGCTATATCGATTTGCGGCGTCCGGAGATGCAGGAAAAACTGCGGCTGCGGGCCCGCATCACCCGCACCCTGCGCAACTGGCTCGATGACCGGGGGTTTGTCGATATCGAAACACCCATCCTGACGCGGTCCACACCGGAAGGCGCCCGTGACTACCTGGTGCCGAGCCGGACCCATGCCGGTGAATTTTTTGCACTGCCGCAATCACCGCAACTCTTCAAGCAGTTGCTGATGATGGGTGGCATGGACCGTTACTACCAGATTGCGCGCTGCTTCCGGGATGAAGACCTGCGTGCTGACCGCCAGCCGGAATTTACCCAGCTGGATATCGAAACCGCGTTTCTCGACGAAGACAGCATCATGACCATGATGGAGTCCATGGTCAGGGAACTGTTCGACGGCGTATTGGGTGTGCAACTGCCCGACCCGTTTCCGCGCATGCGCTATGCGGAGGCCATGGAGCGCTTCGGCACCGACCGGCCCGACCTGCGCATACCGCTGGAGCTGGTTGATCTCGGCGACGTGATGAAAACGGTTGAATTCAAGGTGTTCGCCGGGCCGGCCAACGACCCGCGCGGGCGCATTGCCGCCTTGCGGGTACCGGGTGGCGGCGGGATCAGCCGCAAGGATATTGATGACTACACCAAATATGTCGGTAAGTACGGGGCCCGGGGGCTGGCCTATATAAAGGTAAACGAACTGGCGGCCGGGCGTGACGGGCTGCAATCACCGATCCTCAAGTTCCTGCCGGATGCGGTTGTCGAGGCGATCGTGTCGCGCACCGGTGTCGAGGATGGCGACCTGGTTTTCTTCGGCGCGGACCGCGCCAGCGTAGTGAATGAATCCCTCGGGGCGTTGCGTGTCCGGCTCGGACATGACCGTGGTCTGATCGAGGGTGACTGGAAGCCGGTTTGGGTCGTTGACTTTCCGATGTTTGAACGGGACGAGAAGAACAATCGCTGGATGGCGCTGCATCACCCGTTCACGGCACCGAATATCGATGCTGCGGCGGCGCTGGAGGAAAATCCGGGTACCAGCCTGTCGCGCGCCTACGACATGGTCATCAACGGGACCGAGCTGGGCGGCGGTTCCATCCGTATTCACCGCACCGACATCCAGCAGGCCGTGTTTCGATTGCTGGGTATCGGCGAGCAGGAGGCACGTGACAAGTTCGGGTTCCTGCTGGATGCGCTCAACTTCGGTTGCCCGCCGCATGGTGGCATTGCCTTCGGGCTCGACCGCCTGGTGATGCTGATGACCGGCGCGACCTCCATTCGCGAGGTGATGGCATTTCCCAAGACACAGACGGCCGCCTGCCCGCTGACCGATGCCCCGTCCACGGTAGCGACCGGACAATTGATCGAGCTGGGCATCCACCTGCGCAAACCGCCCGAGGTGGAAGACTGACAACGCGCGCACAGCAATATCCTCCCGATCCCCCCAGCTTGGCGGAATAAATTCCGCCCTACAACACTGTTCTTTGTAGGGCCGAATTTATTCGGCCTGTTACAAACCGAGCCACTACCGGAATCCGGTTGCCAATGATTGAAACCGTCGTACTCGTTCACGGGGTCCTTATGCCGGGTGGCGAGTTGCGGCTGCTCGCCCACCGGCTGCGCCAGCGTGGTTTTGACGCCATTATTTTCCGCTATCCGACGCGCCGGCGCGACTTGCGGCACAATGCCGCTGCCCTGGCACGGTTCGCCGTTGCGCAGCGGCGCCCGGTTGTGCACTGCGTCGGTCACAGCCTGGGTGGCCTGGTGGTCCTGCAAGCATTGCGGCAAGCCGGCCTGCCGCCGGGGCGGGTCGTCCTGCTGGGTTCGCCGGTGCAGGGCAGTCGCGTGGCGCAATGTTTGTCTCAATACCGTCCCGGGCGCTGGCTGCTGGGCAAGAGTACCGCGGACGGTCTGTTACAGGCGGCACCCGACTGGGACTATGACCGGGATATCGGTGTCATTGCCGGCGACCTGCCTGTCGGGGTCGGGCGGGTGCTCAGTGACTTGCCCGGCGAGCATGACGGCACCGTGTCCATTGCGGAAACCGTGCTTGCCGGCGCGACCGACCGTATTGTGGTCCCGGTGACGCATACCGGCCTGGTGGTGTCACGCGAGGTTGCCCGGCAGGTTGGTGAATTTCTGCGCCATGGCCGTTTTAGCCCCGAGCTGCGCGTACGCTGATCAATCCGGCTATAACTCTGCGCTATGGCAGTGATAAACTGCGGCCAGTGAATAACGCAAGCGAGTAAACCATGGCAGGACACAGTAAATGGGCCAACATCCAGCATCGCAAAAATGCCCAGGACGCCAAACGCGGCAAGCTGTTTACCAAGCTGATTCGTGAAATCACCGTGGCGGCCCGCATGGGCGAGCCGGACCCGGCGATGAACCCGCGGCTGCGCCTCGCGGTCGACAAGGCCCTGGCGGGCAACATGACCAAGGACACCATCGAACGCGCCATCAAGCGCGGTTCCGGCGCCCAGGACGGGGACAACTTCGAGGAAGTGCGTTACGAGGGCTACGGGCCGGGCGGGGTGGCCGTCATGGTGGACTGCATGACCGACAACCGTAATCGCACCGTGGCCGAGATCCGGCATGCCTTCACCAAGGCCGGCGGCAACCTCGGCACCGACGGTTCGGTTGCCTACCAGTTTACCAAGTCGGGTATCCTGAGTTACCCGAACAGCAGTGACGAGGACCGGATCCTCGAGGCCGCCCTCGAGGCCGGCGCCGAAGACGTGCTCACCAATGATGACGGCTCCATCGACGTGGTGACCGAACCCGATCGTTTCGTGGATATCAAGGAGTCCATGGTGTCCGCGGAACTGCAGCCGGAACAGGCGGAAGTGACCATGCGCGCGGCCAGCACCATCTCACTGGATGTCGAGGATGCGGAAAAAATGCTACGCCTGCTGGATACGCTGGAAGACCTCGATGATGTCCAGAACGTCTACTCCAATGCGGATATAGCAGAGGATGTCCTTGCGCAGCTCGGCTAATCCTGTTGTTGTAGGAGCGGGCTTGCCCGCGAACCGGGTCTTACCCGAGCATCGAATTCGCCAGCAAGCTGGCTCCTACAGCCTTCATCACAACCTTATGGGATGGCAGAAGGTATGACCCGCATCCTCGGCATCGACCCCGGCTCACGCGTAACCGGTTACGGGATTATCGACCAGCAGGGTCAGCGGATCCGCTACGTGGCCTCCGGCTGCATCCGGGTCGAGGGCGACGCCATTGCTGACCGGCTTGGCGTAATCTTTGACGGGGTCAGCCGGATCATCGATGAACATAGCCCGGATGAGATGGCGGTTGAGCAGGTATTCATGAACAAGAACGCCGATTCGGCCCTGAAACTCGGGCAGGCACGCGGGGCGGCAATCTGCGCCGGCGTGACCCGCGCCATCCCGGTGTCGGAATTTGCGGCGCGCGCAATCAAGCAGGCCGTGGTCGGCAAGGGTGGTGCAACCAAGGAGCAGGTGCAGCATATGATCTGCGTGCTGCTGTCACTGGACCAGCCGCCGCCCAGTGACGCAGCGGATGCCCTGGCGGTGGCCATCTGTCACGGTCACCACCGGGAGACCGGGCAGCGCATGGTTGCCATGCAGTCGCGGCGGGGAGGCGTTACGGGATGATCGGGCTGCTGCGCGGCAAACTGATCGGCAAACAAGCACCGCAGCTGCTGCTGGATGTGCACGGCGTCGGTTACGAGATCGCGGCACCCATGACCACCTTCTATGACCTGCCGGCCGTGGGCGAGGAAATCGTGCTGTATACCCACCTGGCCGTGCGCGAGGATGCGCACACGCTGTACGGGTTTGCCAGGCTGACTGACCGGGACCTGTTCCGGAGCCTGCTGCGCGTCAATGGCGTGGGCGCGAAGCTGGCATTGACCATCCTCTCCGGCATGGATGCGAGTGCCTTCGCCAGCTGCATCGAGGCCGGGGATACGGCCGCACTGGTGCGCCTGCCGGGGGTCGGCAAGAAAACCGCGGAGCGTCTGGTGATCGAGATGCGCGACCGGCTCGCGGCCGTCGCCGGGGTTCCGACTGCTACGGCGGGGGCCGGGATCCACAGCCCGTCCGCCAGCCCCACCGAAGAGGCGGTCACCGCGCTGATCGGGCTGGGCTACAAGCCGCAGGAAGCCAGCCGCATGGTGCGCGGTCTCGATACCCGTGACCTGTCGTCGGAGGACATCATCCGCACCGCCCTACAGGCGACCGTGCAATAACCGGTGACCCCGGATCGATTGTAGGGCCGAATTCATTCGGCCAGCAAAGATTGGTCGAATGAATTCGACCCTACAAATAAATCAGGGCTTCCCTTGATTCGTGCTGCCATTGCACCGACACTAGCCTCCCATGATTGAAGCCGACCGCCTGGTGACCCCGCAAGGCTCCAAAGCCGACGAGGTACTGGATCGCACGGTCCGCCCGCGGCGCCTGGCTGATTATGTAGGGCAGCCGCAAGTCTCTGAACAAATGGAGATTTTTATCAAGGCGGCGCGGGGGCGCGGGGATGCCCTCGACCACACCCTGATCTTCGGCCCGCCCGGTCTCGGCAAGACCACCCTGGCGCATATCATCGCCAATGAAATGGGGGTCAACCTGCGCCATACCTCCGGCCCGGTCCTCGAGCGCGCCGGTGATCTTGCGGCGCTGCTGACCAACCTCGAGGCCCACGATGTGCTGTTCGTGGATGAAATCCACCGCCTCAGCCCGGTGGTGGAGGAAATACTCTATCCGGCGCTGGAAGATTTCCAGCTGGACATCATGATCGGGGAGGGGCCGGCCGCCCGCTCCATCAAGCTGGATCTGCCGCCCTTCACCCTGGTCGGCGCCACCACGCGCGCCGGCCTGCTGACCTCACCGTTACGTGACCGCTTCGGTATTGTGCAGCGACTGGAGTTCTACAATACCGCGGACCTTGCATCGATCCTGCGGCGTGCTGCCCGGATACTGGAGATCGACTGCGAGCCGGCCGGCGCCGACGAGCTGGCGCGCCGCTCACGCGGTACACCGCGCATCGCCAACAGGCTACTGCGCCGCGTGCGTGACTATGCCGAGGTAAAGGCCGACGGCCGGATAACGGTCGAGGTGGCCGCCGGCGCCATGCAGATGCTGAACGTCGACCAGCAGGGTTTTGATGCACAGGATCGTAAACTGCTGCTGACTATTATCGAGAAGTTCGATGGCGGGCCGGTGGGTGTGGACAGCCTGGCCGCGGCGATCGGCGAGGAGCGCGGCACCATCGAGGATGTGCTGGAGCCCTACCTGATCCAGCAAGGCTATATCATGCGTACCCCGCGCGGGCGCGTGGCAACGCGTACCGCCTGGCAGCACTGCGGACTGCAACCACCGCAGCAGCCAACGGCAGCGGATTCCATGGGGCTGTTTTCCAATGGTGAGTAGTGCACACATCCTGTCTTGAATCTTGAACGTGATCCGTGGTGGTAGGTTGGGCTGACGCAGGAAGCCCAACAAGAGAGGTTGGATTAACGCATAACGTTGGGCTTCCT
>JAUVNM010000257.1 GCA_030599705.1 Gammaproteobacteria bacterium | reverse complement strand
CTGCCCCTGCGCGAAGCACGCGAGCAGTTTGAGAGGGATTATCTTGAACACCAGTTGAGCCAGTCCGGTGGCAGTGTGGGCAAGCTGGCCAAGCGCGTGGGCATGGAGCGTACCCACCTGTACCGGAAGCTGCGTTCGCTGGGTATTGATCACAAGAAGACCAGCGAGTGAGGGCAGTGCAACGAACAGTCGGTCCCTGTTGCATGCATAACTGAATGATCACGGAATAGCAGAACCGGGCTTTTAATAATGAAGATAATAATTCTCGGTGCCGGCAAGGTGGGTGCATCCGTGGCTGCCAATCTTGCCAGTGAGGCCAATGACATCACCGTTGTTGACGCGGAACCGGCAGTCCTGCAGGGCCTGCAGGACCGGCTGGATATCCGTACGGTTGTCGGGCATGCCGCGCATCCAGAGACCCTGGCAAGTGCCGGTGCCGATGATGCCGACATGATCCTGGCCGTCACCAGCAGTGACGAGACCAACATGATTGCCTGCCAGGTGGCCTACACCCTGTTTCATACCCCTACCAAGATTGCCCGGGTGCGTTCGGTAGAGTACCTGCGGCACGGGAAACTGTTTGCACAGGAAGCCTTGCCGGTCGATGTACTGATCAGCCCCGAGCAGCTGGTTACCGATTATATTGAGCGTTTGATCGGGAACCCGGGCGCTTTGCAGGTGCTGGATTTTGCCGGTGGCCGGGTGCAGCTGGTTGTCGTGCGCGCCTACCACGACGGCCTGCTGGTTGGCCATGAGCTGCGTGACCTGAAGAAACACATTCCCGGAGCCGATGCGCGGGTGGCGGCCATTTTCCGCCGCGGCAAACCAATTGTCCCTGGGGGCGATACGGTAATCGAGGTTGATGACGAAGTATTTTTTCTGGCCGCGCGCAAGCATATTCGCGGCGTTATGAACGAGCTGCGCAAGCTGGATCAGCCGGTAAAGCGCGTCATCCTGGCTGGCGGCGGTAATATCGGCATGCGCCTGGCGCGGACCATAGAGCACCGCTACCAGGTCAAGATCATCGAACGCGAGGAAGACCGCGCACGCCGGTTATCGGAAACTCTCGACCGGGCGATTGTGCTGCTCGGCGATGCGGCTGACGAAGAGCTGTTGCAGGAAGAAAATATCGAGAATACCGACGTTTTTTGTGCGCTGACCAATGACGAGGAGGCGAATATCCTGTCTGCCATGCTTGCCAAGCGGCTCGGCGCACGCAAGGTCATGTCACTGATTAACCGGCCTTCCTATGTCGACCTGGTGCAGAGCGAGACCATCGATATTGCCATTTCTCCGGAACAGGCCACGATTGGCAGCCTGTTGACGCATGTTCGCCGTGGCGATGTTGTCGTTGTACATGCATTACGGCGCGGTGCAGCAGAGGCAATCGAGGCGGTGGCACACGGTGACCGCGACAGTTCCCGGGTAGTTGGCCGCACCATCGATGAGATCAAGTTGCCTGCAGGGACAAATATCAATGCAATCGTACGTGGCGAGGAAGTGATTATCGCGCACCATGACACGGTGATCGAATCCGATGATCATGTCATCCTGTTTCTTTCCGACAAGAAATGTATCCAGGAAGTGGAGCGCCTGTTCCAGGTAGGCGTGACTTTTTTCTGAGGCTCGGTAGACCCGGCGCAGCCAACTGATGCACTTGTTTTCCATCCAACGTTTGCTGGGCCTGATGTTGATGGTATTCAGTGCATCGTTGTTACCGCCCGTTGTCGTATCCTGGATTTACCAGGACGGCGAGATGCCGGTATTCCTCATCGGCGCGGCAGCCGTATTTCTGCTTGGGCTGCTGAGCTGGGTACCGGTGAACCGGTATCGGGAGGAGCTGCGGGTGCGTGACGGTTTCCTGGTGGTCGTCATGTTCTGGGTTGTACTGGGGCTGGTGGGCGCCCTGCCACTGGCGCTGGCCAGTAAACCGGATCTGACGGTAACCGATGCGGTATTCGAGTCGCTGTCAGGATTGACCACGACCGGCGCCACGGTCATTACCGGGCTGGATGACCTGCCTGCCTCCATCCTGTTTTACCGGCAACAGCTGCAGTGGATGGGTGGCATGGGCATTATTGTGCTGGCAGTGGCGATCATGCCGATGCTGGGCGTCGGTGGTATGCAGTTATATCGTGCCGAGACCCCCGGCCCGCTCAAGGATGCCAAGCTGACCCCGCGCATCACCGAGACGGCCAAGGCGCTCTGGTACATTTATCTCGGCCTCACGATTGTCTGTGCAACCTGCTACTGGCTGGCCGGGATGAGCGCATTTGATGCGATCGGACACAGTTTTTCGACCATTGCCATTGGCGGGTTCTCGACCCATGATCTGAGTATCGGTTATTTCCAGAGCACGACTATCGAGCTGGTTGCCATGGTATTCATGCTGCTTGCCGGTATGAATTTCGCGTTGCATTTTGTTGCGTGGCGCTCCTTCAGTCTGCGTCCCTATTTCCAGGATTCCGAGGTGAAGGCCTACCTGGGAGTGGCGGCCGTGGTAACAACCATTACCGTGTATTACCTGTATTACACCGATACCTATATATTCTTCAGTGATGCACTGCATGCCGGTCTGTTTCAGGCGGTGTCGATTGGCACCACCACCGGTTTCACGACGGCGGATTATTTTACCTGGCCAGGATTCTTGCCGGTATTGTTGCTGTTCGCCAGTTTTATTGGCGGCTGTGCCGGTTCAACCGGGGGCGGTATGAAGGTGATCCGGTTTGTTCTGCTCATCAAGCAGGGGCGCCGGGAGATCATGCGGCTGGTACACCCGAATGCCCAGATTCCGGTCAAGGTCGGGCAAAAGCCCATGCCGGACCGGGTGGTGCAGGCGGTATGGGGATTTTTCGCGGCCTATGTTTTCAGCTTCATCATCATCATGTTGTTTGTCATGGCGACCGGGCTTGACCAGGTAACCGCCTTCTCCGCCGTGGCGGCCTGCATGAATAACCTGGGACCCGGGCTGGGCGGTGTCGGCGCCAATTATGTTGATGTGAATGATACGGCCAAGTGGGCCCTCGGGTTTGCCATGCTGCTGGGAAGGCTGGAGATCTTTACCCTGCTGATCCTGTTCAGCCGCTCATTCTGGCGGAACTGAGCTTTACCCTTCCCTGTATTGCCTGGTGTGGCAGGGTACCCATGGTGTGTATAAGCTGGCTCTTCACCCTAATCGTGCGGGTTGCACGGCCCGAGCAAGGTCACTCGCTGCCCAGTGGGGGGTTGCTCAAGACCCGCTGTAAATACATCCCTGTACGCTCGATGGCCGCATCCCTGCGGCCAACGGTCTTGAGCAACCCCCCACTGGACCCCGAGTAACCGGGCAGGCTCTTGCGTCCGGCAATCCGGTGTTCCGGCAGTGTCCCCTTGTCAGGGGCATCGGCTTCAGGGATGAAGCCGTGGAGCGTACAGGGCTGTACTTGCAGCGGCCCCTGACAAGGGGACACTGCCGGAGTGGCGGATTCACGTTCGACAGTTGCAAACCGCTCGATCTGGGGGAAGAGTTCTTATAAGGACCCTGAATCGAACCCGTGATTTCCATCCGGCCGGGTGCGGAAGCGTTGGTAACCCCACTGGTATTGTGACGGGCACTGCCTGACCAGTTCCTCAATTGCCTGGTTCATGGCGCGCG
>JAUVNM010000346.1 GCA_030599705.1 Gammaproteobacteria bacterium | reverse complement strand
CCAGCCATGACTGCGTCCGGGTAACACGTCGTGATTAACCGCCGCTGGCCTAATGATTTCGCCCCTACAACGAGTATCTACCCGCTCGATCAGGGGAAGTGCCCTGATTACTACGTCAGGGTCTTGACGCCCTCCGGTGTGCCCAGCATCAACACATCGGCAGGCCGTTTCGCAAAAATGCCCACGGTCACGATACCCGGGATATCATTGAGTTCCTGCTCCAGCTTGACGGGCTCCATGATCTCGAGGTTGTGGACATCAAGAATTACGTTGCCATTGTCGGTCGTGAAGCCCTCGCGCCAGACCGGCTGACCGCCACGCTTGACGAGCTCACGGGCCACATAACTGCGCGCCATCGGAATGACCTCGATCGGCAGGGGAAAAGTACCGAGCACGTCAACCAGCTTGCTCTCATCGGCAATGCAGACAAACTTGCGGCTGGCAGCCGCGACAATCTTCTCCCGGGTCAGTGCACCGCCGCCACCCTTGATGAGATGCAGGTGATGGTTGGATTCATCGGCGCCATCGACATAGATCGACAGTCCATCAACATTGTTCAGCTCAAGCACCGGGATGCCATGCGCTGCAAGGCGCTCGGCGCTGGTTTTTGAACTCGCCACAGCCCCTTCAATCCGGTGTTTTATCCCGGCCAGCCCGTCAATAAAGTGGTTGGCGGTCGAACCGGTGCCGATACCGATGACGGTACCGGTCTCAACATGTTCCAGTGCGGCCTCGGCCACCATCTTTTTCATTTCATCCTGCGTCATATTCGGGCTCCATGGAGAATCACTGTGCGAAATGATACCCGTGAGGGGGATGCTTGTCATGGTAACGGCTGCCGGACGCAGATTCCTTGCTCGGGATATCTGGGCAAGATGACATTGAGCTGATAGGGTATGCGCCATGCTCGAGCGTTACCTGAAAATGATCTCGCAGTCGCGCGTATATGAGGTCGCATCTGAAACGCCGCTGGTGTTGGCCGGCCAACTGTCCGCTCGTCTGGGAAACACGGTCTGGATGAAACGGGAAGACCTGCAGCCGGTACATTCGTTCAAACTCCGCGGTGCCTATAACAAGCTGGCCAGTCTGTCAGCCGAAGACTGCCGGAAAGGTGTAATAGCCGCTTCCGCCGGCAACCACGCCCAGGGGGTTGCGCTGGCGGCCCGCACCCGGGGTATCAAGGCATTGATTGTCATGCCGGTAACAACACCCTCCATCAAGGTCGAATCCGTGCGGCAGCTCGGTGCCCGCATCAAGCTGTCCGGGGATACCTATGATGAAGCCTATACCAAAGCGGCTGAAATCGCGGAGACCAGGGGGATGGCATTCATCCATCCCTATGATGATCCACTGGTCATCGCCGGGCAGGGCACCATTGCCCTGGAGATCCTGCGCGAACACCAGGGTGACTTGCATGCCATCTTTGTTCCCGTGGGCGGGGGTGGCCTGATCGCGGGTATTGCGGTCTGTGTCAAGGCATTGCAGCCCACCGTCAAGGTGATCGGTGTCGAGCCTGACGAAGCGCCCTGCATGCATGAGGCCCTGCAGCGCGGGCGTCGTGTCCGGCTCAAGCAGGTGGGTATCTTTGCCGACGGTGTTGCCGTGCGGCAGGTAGGCAAGGAGCCGTTCCGGATTGCCCGGAAGTATGTGGACGAGGTGATCCTCGTCAGCACCGATGAAATCTGTGCTGCCATCAAGGATATTTTCGATGAATGTCGTTCCGTGGTCGAACCGGCCGGGGCACTGGCGATTGCCGGCATGAAGCACTATGTGGAACGCACCGGGATCAGCGGGGCCGAACTGGTAGCCATCAACAGCGGGGCGAATATCAACTTTGACCGGCTGCGTCATGTGTCTGAACGGGCCGAAATCGGCGAACATCGTGAGGCGTTGCTCGCGGTCACAATCCCCGAGCAACCTGGCAGTTTTCGGCGCTTTTGCCGCGCGCTGGGAAGACGCGGGATCACGGAATTCAATTATCGTTATGCCGACGCACAACAGGCCCATATCTTTGCCGGTGTACAGCTGAAGGGCGGGAATGAGGAGCGTGAGCAGCTGGTCAGGCAGTTGCGTGACACCGGCTATCCGGTGGAAGACCTCACCAACAGTGAAATCGCGAAGCTGCATATCCGCTACATGGTGGGCGGCAGGGTCCCCGGGCTGACGGATGAAGTGCTTTACCGGTTTCAGTTTCCGGAGCGCCCCGGGGCATTGCTGACCTTCCTGACATCCATGGGCAAGCGCTGGAATATCAGCCTGTTCCACTACCGCAATCACGGGGCGGATTACGGGCGCGTACTGGTCGGTATCCAGGTGCCGCGGGGCAGTCGCAAGGAATTCAGGAGATTTCTGGATGACCTGGGTTACCTGTATTGGGAAGAGACCGACAGCCGTGCCTATAACCTGTTCCTGGGGGGTAGCTGATACCCGGCCATCCCTGGGTGGCGCATCGCTCCCGGCGATGGACAGGAAGTCCGAGTGCCGTGGAGCATAGGGATGTGCGAGAACGGCCATCCTGCCTCCCGCGATGTACGTCCATCCCTGGACGCAAAAAAATGTGGGTGCAGCCTCCAGACTGCACCCACCCGTTTACCTGGTTATACGCGGCCCGTCCGTT
>JAUVNM010000245.1 GCA_030599705.1 Gammaproteobacteria bacterium | reverse complement strand
GCTTCGCCATGCGCGGTGGCAGCTCCTCGCTCACGGGCTTGTTGACCTCGAACCGAGGCAACAGCGGCATAACCAGGCTCAGCGCCAGGAACACCGCCAGGCTGGTGCGCAGGATGCGCCGGAAGCGGCGTTCCTCATCGGCGGAGAACGTCCATGGCAGGACCGGGCTGGCGACACAGGCAGTCATGGTCAGCTTTCCTGTAGCGGTTTCTGCAGCACGGCGAGCGAGATCCTGCCAAAACCGGCCTCGGTACAGGTCGCCATGACCTTCTTCAGCAGGCGGTAGGGGATTTCCTTGTCACCCATGATGGTGGCCTCGCGGCGCGACATGTCGTTGTGCGTGCTTGCCCGCAGGGCGCGGCTGTTGATGTCATCGAGTGCCTGGCGCAGCCGTGGAGAGGTGGCCTCCGGCTGACTGAGTATCTGTGCAACAGATGCCACCACCTTGCCGTGCACCAGGATATTTTCGCCGCTGACCATCACGACGACGGTCTCGCGCGGTTTCTCCTCGGAAACCGATTCCGGCAGCTCGACCGACTTGAGCGTCGGCAGCACTTCACCATCGGAGGAATTCACCAGCAGGAAAAACACCAGGATGGTGAAGATATCCATTAGCGACACGAGGTTGATCGCGGTGCGTCCGCCGCTGCGCCGGTGGTGGCGCTCCATGCGCTGGGCGCGGCGTGAGTGATTCATCAACGCTTCCCCTTGCTGGCGACTTTCATGCGCGTGACCGGCGCATCGCCGATCGAGATCTCCGGGAACAGTTCCGCACTTCGCAGTTCACCTTCCTGCAGGACCTGTGCAACGCGGATGCTGTCCATTGCCTGCACCACCTTGTCATAGGGAATATCCGCCTCGAGCAACAACGTGGCATCGAGCTTGTCCGGGTAGCGTGCCTTGATCTGCTGCAGCAGCAACGACAGCTGTTCGTAGTCGTTGCCGGACTCCGTTGCCGGTATCTGCTGGAACAGCCCGCCGTTGCGGTCGCCCACCTCGATGCGGTCAGCGCGCACGATCACTTCCAGCTCGAAGCGCCCGGTTGCCGCCAGCGCCGGATCACCGGCCGCCGGCAGGTCCAGTTCAAGGATGGTGATGCGTGAAAACACCGCCGTGATCAGCAGGAACGGCACCAGTATCACCATCAGGTTCATGAAGGCGGTGATATTGATGTCCGTCGACTCGGGTCGACGGCTGCGGCGCAGGCGACGGCGCATTACCGGACACTCTCACCCGCCGGACGGTCGGTAAGGATGTTGAGAAACTTCACCGATGCCATCTCCAGGCTGTCGACCAGCTGGGTGGTCTTGGTCTGCAATACGGCATAGACCAGCAGCAGCGGGATGGCGACCATGAGACCGAATGCCGTGGTATTCATGGCCACCGAGATACTCGCCGAGAGCATGTCGGCTTTCTCCGCCGGGTTGGCATTGGACACCGCGGTAAACGCCTGGATCAGGCCAATGATGGTGCCGAGCAGACCCAGCAGGGTCGCAATGTTGGCAAACGTGGCAAGATACGGTGTGCGTTTTTCCAGGTTCGGCACGGTTTCCATCAGGCCCTCTTCCATGGCAATCTCGACATCATCGCGGCGGCGCGAGTGGCGTGCCCGGCTGAGCCCGTAGGCAAGGATGCGGCTAATGGCCGTTTTTGACTTGTCGACCACGGATACGGCCTGCTGGTGTTTGCCCTCCTGCAGCAGCGGCATGAGTTTTTTCCAGACCCGCTGGTTGCTGGCCTTCGCCATACTGAGATAGATATAGCGTTCGACGGCAATGGCGAGACCCAGCGCGAGGATCACCACAATCGGGTACATGAAGAGTCCGCCGGACTGGAAGAATCCGACAATGGTGCTGTAGATGTCCATATGAGGCTCCTGTTTACACTACAAAACTGGTTACAACTGCAGGAGCGGGCTTGCCCGCGAACCATTCGCTGCCAAGGCAGCTTCTACAAGACTGGTTTAGCTGTCGCGGGCAAACCGGACTCCTGCAGGAGCGGGCTTGCCCGCGAACCGTTCGCTGCCAAGGCAGCTCCTACAAGACTGGTTTAGCTGTCGCGGGCAAACCGGACTCCTGTAGGAGCGGGCTTGCCCGCGAACAAGTGCGTGAATGCCGGTTTATCCGACAACTACCCCGTATCTTTACCGATCTTGTCACTCAAATCCGTGAACTGCTTCGTAGTACTGCAGCTCCCTGAGGAATACGTCACGATCGACGGGTGCGAGGATCTCGTTCACGAGGCTGTTCATGGGGCGCCCGGCCAGCTCGCCCGAATCGGCGGACTTCCACGGCACGATATGCAGCGCCTTGGGCAGTTCGCGGTTACCGATGATGGTCGCCCCGTCCAGTTCCAGTACCTCCGCCGCCGCGGCCGGTCCTGCCATGGCAAGACCGGCCAGCAGCAGCAACGTTACCGGTCGCCAGTTCACGGTCTCACCCGCGCGGTCATGCTGGCATCCGGCGTGCGCGCCCGCAGTGCAGCGATCCACGCCAGCAACTGCGGGTCGTCCGACCCGGTCAGCTGCCGGTAACGCTCGTAGTGATGCAACGCCAGTTGCGCATCCGGCAGATAACGGTCATGCAGGATGCCGAGGTTCCAGTGGGTGTCCGGGTCATCCGGAGCGATACCGAGTGCCGCGCTATAGGCATCCCGGGCAGACTCCAGCCGGCCGGTACGCCGGTACAGGATGCCGAGCTGGTTATGCGCGACCGGGTTGCCGGGGTTGTTGTCGATGGAGCGCCGGAAGGCAGTTTCCGCGGCCTCCGGTTCACCCAGGCGGGTGTAGACGATCCCGATATTCAGCCACGGCCCGGCCAGCGCAGGATGCGCTGCCGTCATGTCCTCCAGCAATTGACGCGCCTCCGGCCACTGCCCGGCCTGCATCCGGTCGAGTGCCTGCCGGTAGCTTTCCTGCGATAGCGGCGTCACCGTCTCCGGTTGTACCGTCAGCCTGCTTTCCTGGGTAGCCGCACAGCCGGCGATCAGCCATACCGCTACCAGTACGGCGAGCAGGCTCCTGCAACAACGGTTAATGTATTGTTTCCACATAGGCCACACTCCTTTCCTGTTTGGCGTAACGCGCCGGCACCAGTTCCGCCAGCTGCGCCACGCTGTTTTCGATCCACTCGTCATAGAACCCGTTGTTCATGCGCTCGATGTTGGTCTCGTGCAGGGCAATGGCCTGCTCTTCAAACGGGTAGGCCTGCTCTTCCAGCAGCAGGTCGTACTGCGCCAGCGCCTCGCCCGAGAGGTTCGCGGGACGCTCGGATTCCAGCAGTGCCTGGCCCATCCGCAGGTAGATGTCCGCGGTTCGAAATGTCGCCGCCGTGGTAACGCCGGCCACCTGGTAGTCCGCCGCCAGTTCGTACTGGCGCAGGGCCGTTTCCATGCGCTGTTTCCGGGTGGCCAGGCTGCGCTTCAACGGCAGCGTAAGTGCCACGGCGCGGTAGTCGGCATACGCTGCCTCCGCCAGCCGGAAGCGTGCATTGGCCGCGAGATAGCGCGTGCGATCGGTGCGCCGGCCCCCGCCGGCGGCATCGGCCGTAATGATCGCCTGCAGCCACTGGTGCTGCTGGCGCGTGTCACCGTTTGAATCAAAGTGTTTCGCAATCCGCTGGCGCGCCTCGACGGCGGGTTCCAGCGGTTGCGGGAACTGCTCGATGTAGGCGCTGTAGACCTTGACCGACTGCGCCGTGCGCTGTGCCTGTGCGTACAGTTCCGCGGATTGCCACAGGGCCTCGCGCCGCAGCACGGG
>JAUVNM010000282.1 GCA_030599705.1 Gammaproteobacteria bacterium | reverse complement strand
TGCTGTGAGCGTCACCTCGAAAATTAAACACGAGTTTGCCCGGAATCATCCAGGCACGCCCACGAAGCAGATGAAGTCGGCTTCCATTCTACAGACGGTCCTTCGAAGCTCCCTCGTACAGAATGTGAGTGTCAATGCGATCGGGGTTCAGCCAGCGGATTTAGTGATTGAGCTGGACGTTTCGGAATTTGAGGCGACCGATTTCGTGCTCACCGATCAAATGGCTGCCATTGGCGAGAAGACCACTCGGGACCTCATTCCTCATATAAAGGAGCTGCTTTCTCACCTTGACAAAGAGCTGTTCCCATTCAATTGAGGCCGGTGCATGGCGAATTTCTGATTATTGCCTTTATACTTTGAGATATAAAAGTCTATAAAATAGGAATGAAAGGTTTATGACTCAGTGGACTGAAGATGTCATCTCGGCCGAAAATGCCGGCACCCTGGACGGCCTGTTTACCCAGCGGGTCCGGCGTACCCCGGAACTGACGGCCTACCGCAGCTTCGACCCCGACAGCAAGCAATGGCAGGACACCAGCTGGGGCGCCATGGGAGAGGCGGTAGCGCGCTGGCATGCCGCACTTGCGGGGGAAGATCTGCAGCCTGGTGAGCGGGTTGCCGTGCACCTGCGCAACAGTCGCGAATGGGTATGCTTCGACCAGGCGGCGCTCGGCTGTGGCCTGGCGATCGTGCCCCTGTATACCGATGACCGGCCGGAGAATATCGCCTATATCACGCAGGATGCAGCGGTGCGGATCCTGCTGGTGCAGGACGTCGCCAGCTGGAAACGCCTGGCCGCTTTCCTGAATCACCATGAGGACCTGAAGCGGGTACTTATCCTGCAACGGCCGCAGTCCATGCCGGAGGATTTTCCTGCTGACGAGCGTGTGCGGTTCATCGATGACTGGCTGCCGGCACAGGCCGGTGAACCTGCCAAACGCCACGGTGATCCCCATGAACTCGCCTCGATTGTCTACACTTCGGGCACCACCGGACGGCCCAAGGGCGTGATGCTGTCACACTACAATATGCTGTCGATTGCACACTCCGCGCTCACCATGATCGACTGTTACGAGGAAGACCTGTTCCTGTCCTTCCTGCCGCTGTCACACACCCTGGAGCGGACGGCCGGCTACTACCTGCCGATGATGGCGGGGGCCACGGTTGCCTATGCGCGTTCCGTTCCACAGCTGGCCGAAGACCTGCAAAACATCCGTCCCACGGTCATGATCGCGGTACCGCGTATTTTTGAACGCGTGTTTGCACGTATCCAGGGCCAGCTGGACAAACAGTCGGTAATCAAACGCGGGCTGTTCAACCTGACCACGGCGGTCGGCTGGCGCCGCTTCGAGCGCCAGCAGCAGCGCGCTTCCTGGAGTCCCGGCCAGCTGTTGTGGCCGCTGCTGAACAAGCTGGTGGCCGTCAAGGTCACCTCGAAGCTGGGCGGTCGCCTGCGGATCGCGGTCAGCGGCGGGGCGGCGTTGCCGGTGACTGTTGCGAAGATCTTTATCGGTCTTGGTGTGCCGATCCTGCAGGGTTACGGCCTGACGGAGACCAGCCCGGTTATCAGTGTGAATGTGCTCGATGACAACGAACCATCGAGTGTCGGTCTTGCACTGAACGGCGTCGAGGTACGCATTGGCGACAACGATGAACTGCTGGTGAAGACGCCGGGCATGATGCTGGGCTACTGGAACAACCACGCGGCCACCGCCGAGATCATTGACCCGGAAGGCTGGCTGCATACCGGCGACCAGGCCCGCATCGAGAAGGGCCATATCTATATCACCGGTCGCATCAAGGACATCCTGGTGCTGTCCAATGGCGAAAAGATTCCGCCGATGGACATGGAGCTGGCAATTAACCTGCATCCTTTGATCGACCAGGCGCTGGTGATCGGCGAGGGCCAGGCCTACCTCGCGGCCATTCTGGTGCTCAGCCCGGAAGAATGGCCGGGGCTGGCTCAGCGCTTCGACCTGGATGACACCCTGGACGAGGTACTGAAAAACGCAAAGCTCAATAACCACCTGGTGCGCGCGGTGGGCGAACGGCTCAAGGATTTTCCCGGTTATGCCAAGGTGCGGCGGGTGATCCTGACCCGGGAGCCATGGACAGTGGACAACGGACTGCTGACACCGACACTGAAAGTGAAACGGGCAAAGGTGCTGGAACAGTTTGCCGCCGGGATCGATGCACTGTATGCCAGTGGCCCGGTCGGGCGGGGTTGATTGCAGTTACGTCTTCTGTAGGAGTCAGCTGAAGGTGAGGCGCTTGCGCCGAGAGGCTGCCCTGGGGCATGCTGGCGAACTGTTCGCGGCCAAGGCCGCTCCTACACGAGGTTACTCATTATTTCTGCACAATAGACCCGCTCGCCACAAGATTATCGTAACCGATCAGTCCCCAGATCATGATCACTATCCAGAGGCTGAAAAATACTGCGGCAGATCCCATGTCCTTGGCGCGGCCGGACAGCTTGTGCGAATCCTCGCCGATCCGGTCAATCGCCGCCTCGATGGCGGAATTCAGCAGTTCGACCACGAGCACCAGCAAGCAGCTGCCAATCAGCAATGCCCGCTCCACGGCGGTATTCCCCAGCCAGATGGCGGCAGGCACCAGTGCCATGCAAAGAATAATTTCCTGCCTGAATGCGACCTCGTGGTCCCAGCCGGCACGGATTCCGGCGATAGAGTAGAGGGCGGCCTTCCAGATCCGGCGGATACCGGCTGTGCTCTCAGGCTGGTTCATTTCGAGTTACCTTGCTGTCGATTTTATTACAACCGGTTCGGCTAGGAAGGATTACCAGCTCATGTACGCAAAGCCTTTTTCCTGCAGCTGCATTATATCGTCTACGCCGATCGGGACCACTTTCGCAAAGTCGAGCAGATCCTTTTCAGACCAGTTGAGCGCTTTCATGGTATTGCCACAGGCATGGAATGCGATGCCGTAGTCAGCCAGGGAGCCGGCACGCTGGCGGAGCTCTTCCGGGATCGGCCGGAGCGGGTGCTTCCCGAGCAGGTTCAGGCCCCCCTCAGTACACCGGGGGCCCTTACAGGTGCACACGCCCCAGATGTTGTCGTGCCAGCGGTTCCACTCCACGATCTCCCCCGTGGTAGCCATCAGCAGGGCGCGCATATCGGTGCACTCGTCGAGGCTCAGTAAGGCGCTGGCAAGGGCGTCCCTGTCGGTTTCGTCTAGATACGGGCCCGTCAGATCATCAAACTTGCCGCGCATCTCCGCGGCGCTGAGAAAATTCTCGGGCTCTCCCCTGGCATTGATCACCATTTTCTCGAAATTGCCGCTGCTGG
>JAUVNM010000315.1 GCA_030599705.1 Gammaproteobacteria bacterium | reverse complement strand
AGAAATGTACGCGCGTCGGCAGGGGTACGGCCTGTCCCATGACCAGCGCCTCGCCGCGTCCCAGTGAAGCGAGCACATCGATCAGGTCACGTTCCGACTCCGGCACCAGGTTGCGCACGTAGGCCTGGTCATCCGGGTTGGTCAGGCGCAGGCAGATAAACGTGCTGCACTGGGCAAGCACGGTTTCCGATAACTCATTCGGCCGCTGACTGACAACCGCAATGCCGACACCGTATTTGCGGCCCTCCTTTGCAATACGCTGCATCGATTGCCTTGTGCCTTCATAGCGCGGGTCATCGTCGCGCGGGATGTAGGCATGGGCTTCCTCGCAAACCAGCAGCAGCGGGAAATCCCGGTACTGCGGGTTCCAGTAATTGAACTCGAAGGCGAGGCGCCCGATCTGGGCGGTCACCGTCGGGCGGACATCAAAAGGCACCGTGCTGAGGTCGATCACGGTAATTGGACGCCGGGGCTCGCCCAGGCCGACGAAATCGCGCAACAGGCCAGCCAGTGAATCGGATGAGGTGCGCAGCTTCGGCTTGAGCATGAAGTCATAACGCACATCATTCATGCGGCTCTCCAGCCGCATCAGGAACTGGTCGAACTGGCCTGACATGGGGCCCTTATCCTTGCCGAAATTGGAGGTCGTCTTGTTCGCTTCCTCGAACTGTTCATACAGTGATTCGAGCGAGAAATATACCGGTGAATCCACCGACAGGTGGCCGATGTCGAGGTCCTTGTTGGCCGCGTTACGCAGGTCATGGACGCTGTTACGCAGGAAGGCGATCTGCACTGATGCATTTTCATCCGTACGGTCGATACAGAGGTCCACGAGCTCCCCGAAGGTCATCAGCCAGTACGGTATTTCAAGATCGCGCGCATCGATGTGGCGGACGATATTTTCATCAAATGCGTAGTGCTGTTTACCGCTCCGGTCTTTCCACGCATATTCACCGTGCAGGTCAAGCAGGATGATATGTGATCGCGGCATTACCTTGATTGCACGCTGGAGCAGACTGGCGACAGTCCATGATTTACCTGCGCCGGACTGGCCGAGGATCGCGCAATGTCTCCCGAACAGGGCGGCCGGATCCAGGCATACATCCAGAGAGGAGTCAGTTGACAGCGTACCGATGCTGTATCCCTGGGCACGGAATTTTACGAATATCGACTTTAGATCATCTTCACTGATGGCGTGTAACCCGGCACCGGCGACCGGGTAGTTCTTGACGCCGTTATCAAACAGCCCGCCAGGATTGATTTCTCCAAGGGGTATCAGTGAAACAGTACGCTGCTTGCCATGATTCCCGGAAGCTTCAACGCTGTCCGTCTCGGCCATCCCCGAGACCATCGCAAGGATGCGGATATTGCCCTGGGTGATCGCCACGTAGGAACCGGGCTGGCCAACAGGTACCTGTTGGTCGTTTACTGTGGTCATCGGCAGGTTGCCGTCGCTGTCTTCATGCAGCGTTGCGCTGAATAGCCCTGGCCGGACCGCGGTGATCTGCCCGATCCGGGTGTTTGTATAGGTCGACATGGTTGCCATCCCCCAGGCTGGAAATGTTACCACTGCGCTGTTGCAGGCAGTGATTGATCACAAGGTTCAGGCGGTGCGGGTGCGCCCGTGTGCGGGGCTGCACGCAGCATAGCGCCTGGCTACCATTAATAACGGCGTCTTCGCCTGATTATTTAATCATTATAATGGCTTACAGTGAGGAGATGCAGGCAGCCCGGTGCTGGATAGTAGCTCAGCCTGTACCCGGCCGAATAAATTCGGCCCTACAAAGAACGGTGTTGTAGGGCGGAATTTATTCCGCCAGACAAACTTACTTGTCGATGTCTCCCGGCCCCATGGCGACCGGATTGTCCAGGTTATGCTCGAAATCCTTGCCCGGGTGCTCGACATCGATATCCAGGTATTCGCGTGCTTTTCCTAGTAGTTGCGTGTGTACCGGCTGGTGCGCAGGCTGTCCCTGAATTGCTTGCGGTAATAGACCACCGCACTGTTGCCGCCTGCCTTGACGTCAAAGATCTTCCAGCCGCTGCTGCCCCGGTAAAACCGGAAGTCCAGTTTGGTCGGGTGGCCGCTGGGCTGCATGATCCAGGCGCTAACCGTGACTTCCTCACCACTGCGTCCGCGCGGAGTGACATACCGGATCGGCTGATTGCTGTAGGTACCCAGCTTCTGTGCCAGGGTGGTCAGGAAGGACTGCGTCAGTTGCGACTGCATGGCGGAACGCTGCCGGGCGTCCATTTTGCGCCAGGCCGGTCCGGCTGCCCAGCGGGTCATATAGGCGAAGTCAAAATAGGGAGTGATCTCGCTCTTCAGGTAGCCCATGGCCTGTTCCCGGTTGGCGGCCTGGCCGGAGTTGATGAAGGTTGTCAGCTTGCCGATTCCTTCTTTGAGCAGGGCGGGCGGGGTGCCTGCCTGGGCCGCGGTACCGTAGTAGGGTGCCGCGTTTGCTGTTGTGAATACGGTCGTTAACAGGATCAGTACAGCAGCAAGCAAATGGGTTTTCATGGAGGCCTCTGTCAAATGTATGGTGGTGACTGAAAACGCAAACAGGCCAGTGAGTCACTGGCCTGTTTGCTTTATACAAGCAAATCTACTGGCTGTAAATGCGTACATGTCCTTATGTACGCATTGGCAAGTTGACTGCTACTGGCTGGCTGCCGGTGCTGGCGGTGCTGCTGGCGGAGCACCGTAGCCATACGGGGCACCATAACCACCACCGTAGGGACCGCCGCCATAGCCATAACCGGGACCGCCGCCATAGCCATAACCGCGGCCGCCGCCATAGCCATAACCGGGATAACCGCCATAGCCATAACCTTGGCCATAACCACGGCCATAACCCCGGCCATAACCGCTGCCACGGCCGCTGCCACGGCCACCGCCGCTCATGTTGAAGTCCATGTCGCCCCAGCCGT
>JAUVNM010000291.1 GCA_030599705.1 Gammaproteobacteria bacterium | reverse complement strand
TCTCATCACGGTTCTCGGTGACAAAGTGGTCGCCGCTCAGCACCGGCTCATCCATATCGCGAAATCTCGCCTCGGCCCCGATCCACAGTTGCTCCACTGGCCGCCAGTCCAGCCCGCCACCGTAACGCCGGGACTTGGTCGCATTGACGTCATCGAAGAACTGGTTAAAGCCGGCAACCTGGGTGGGTTCCAGGGTGCGGTTGGTGAGCAACGCCGGCTTGAGCGTCTTGAAGGCGGCTGCGCGCACACTGAAGGTATCGGTCACGTCCCACTTGACACCGAATTTCGGGTTAATCGTTTCCCAGTCCAGATTTTCCTCGTCATAGTCGTCATAGCTCACACCCAGTGTCCAGTCGACCGAGTCCCAGGTACTGATATTGTTATAGAAGTAGCCACGCTTGTGATCGATTTGCGACTGCTTGTTAGTGCCCCCCTTGATGGGAGGCGGCTGAATTACAAACGGCGGGAAAGGCACCTCAATCGGCGGCAGCGTCACCACAAATTTGTCCTTGACCTTGCGGTCGACCTCGCTGTAGGCCGCACCCGCCACCACATTGAACCAGTCATGCCGGAACAGGTACTGCCCCTCCACCTGGTGACCATCATCACTCGGCTCATCGTCAAGATTGATCACGGGGCCCCCGAGATCGTCTGACTGGGTCTGCTTGAAATCAATATCACTGTAGATATACGAAAACAGCATGTCCGAGGCCGTCGTCGGTGAAAAGCGCAGACCCAGGCGCGCCATATCCTGGTCCCGGTCGATCTCCTTCGTATTATCGACATCATCCGGATCAAAAGCGAATTCCAGATCACCTTCATCCGTGTTCTGGCGCCGGTATTCCGCCTGCACATTGAACTTGGGGGTAACGGCCCATTGCGAGTAGACGTTGATAATCTTTTCCTTCAGGTCATTATTTCTCCGCCAGCCATCCGTATCGTACGTATAGGCGCCCGCACTGAACGAGAACTGGTCATACAGCGCCGTGACGACCCCCTCCGCGCCTCGGGTCTCATTGTTGCCGACTACACCCGATACGTCGACCTGGGTGCTGTTTTGCTCAAACAGCGGCGTAAATTCGTTAAATCCCACTTCGGCCGGACCACCGCGGGTAAACGTATTCAGGTTGGTCACGCTCAGGCTTGGCTGGACCGGATTGATGTTGACATCCTGCAGCATCTGCGCCTGTAGCAGCTCACTGACACGTGAAATCTCACGACGGCGAACACTCTTGTAGGAATCGGACAGAAAGCGGTGTGCCGAGGCATTGGCTGGATCGACCGCCAGTGACTTCGCCGATTCATTCTTGCCAAGTTGCAAAAACCCCAGGTCATTATGTACCCGGGCAAGGCTGGTGCCCCGTGCTGCGCGGTCCTGATCCAGCAACAGCCGGCTACGAAAGGCCGCACGGTTGTCGTTGCGCTCGATGGAAGCCTCCATATCCTGCAGGGCCTCCACAGGCCGGTTCCCGGACTGCTTGGCAATAGCGGAATACAGCCAGGCCGTCGGGTCGTTCGGGTCGAGTTGTTTCGCGATATCAAACTGATCGGTATCCAGTGGCGTGCGCCTCTCCTCGAAATAGGCCTTACCGAGATAGGCACGCAACAGGGCGTCATTCGATCCCAGGCCGACGGCCACCTCGATGTCGCTGCGTCCCGCCTCCAGGTCCCCGGCGCTGATCTTTGCCAGCCCCAGTCCCAGATGTGGCAATGGATCGGCCGCATCGAGTTCAATGGCGCGCTCGAAGGCGGCCTTGGCATCCGCGTTGCGGAATTCGGCCAGGGCGGCAAACCCCAGGGTGATCTGGGTCCGGGACAGGTTCGGATCCAGGGTGGCCGCCTGCTGCGCGGATTCGCGGGCCTGCCGGCGCTCACCCAGCATGAGTTGCAGTTCGGACAGGCGCGCCCAGGCCAGGGCATCGTCCGGCTGTTGCTGGACGGCCTGCAGCAGGGTGTCACGTGCACCCGGTAGTTCGAAGGCGGCCTGCTGTGCATAGGAGAGCGCGATCTTTGCCGCCGCGCTGTCGGGACTCAGTGATACCGCCTGGTTGGCATCGACCAGCGCCTGGTCATTGTTGTTCTGCACGACATGGATGACAGCCCGGAGTGCATAGGCCAGCCCTGCGTTCGGGTCTTCGCCAAGGGCCTTGTCAATTTCCGCCCGCGCCTCATCGACCCGTCCCACGGACAGCAACTCGGCAGCATTTTGCAGGATAGCCTGCGCAGCTCCGGCGCCTTGTGCGGGTGCCGTCATGACCGGCGGGTAATACAGCGACCACTGGGCCGCATCCCTGGGCCGCACCACGGTGCGTGCCTGTGGCGCCTGGCCCTTCACCGCGGCCACGGACTCGCCACCGGATACGCTAACGCTTCCCTGATTGTTGGAAGCCACGACGTTGCCTTCGAATACGGTCAGTTCCGATTCGTTTTCCTTCACACGAAAGACGAATTCGGTGCCTTCAATGGAACCATTCAGATAAGGTGTATTGACTTCAAAACCGCGCGGCTTGCGACTGAACGACTGAAAGGCGCCCTTGAGCAGACTGAGGGTAGAACGCTCCTCTGTTTTCCCGGTAATATTATCAAGGCGCATGGCCGTGTTCTGGTCGATACGCAGCACGGCCTGGTTGATCAGTTGCACCGTGGCGCGGCTACGCTGCCCGGCCCGTACGAGATCCCCCTGGCACAGTACTTCATCCAGGCTGGCCCTGGTCCATGCCGGGCCCGATGCACGCTGGATCTCAACCTGTCCTTCCACCGTGACCAGCTTGCCGACGACCGGTTCGCATGCCACGGCAACCCGAACAACACTGGCTCCCAGAAAACACAAAAGTGCACAGGCGAGAGTGCGTCGCACCAGGCGGTTTATGGACATTCAGTATTACTCCTCAAGGTAACCGGGTTGGTCCGTGCAGGTCGGCGGGATTTCGGACCGGACCACACGGGCGGGTTATACATCCAGGCTGATACAAGGACAGGGGTAAAATTGAATGGGATTTCGGTCGCACAGGAATGCTGGTCTCACAACCATCCGCATAGGCAAGTCATTTATTATTATTGTCATAATTTTGACGATTCCTTTGCACTATACATCCTTAAATACGATATGTATATGAAACTACAAGTCCATTACCGGCAAATTGCCCAGCAACGCCATACACGGTATTTCTGAAATAAAATCAAGTGTAGACCCTTCCCACTCCAGGGCCTGCACAGTGGCGGTAAATGATAGCCGTTATCTGC
>JAUVNM010000137.1 GCA_030599705.1 Gammaproteobacteria bacterium | reverse complement strand
GGCCGGCAGACGCGTCCGGATATGAAAGTGGGTATCTGTGGTGAGCATGGCGGACACCCGGATTCGATCCGCTTCTGTCATGACATTGGGCTGAGCTATGTGTCCTGCTCCGGCCCGCGTGTGCCGGTGGCGCGCCTGGCAGCCGCCCATGCGGCCCTAGCCCGCACTTCTCACCGCGGGGCGAGATGATCGCGCAGAGATTTGGATTCACAGCGGATTTTCTGAAGGCGCGGAATACGGACTGTATTTCCGACTGAAGAAAATGTGCTGTGGATTCAACGATCACGCGAGGGCTCGTCATCGTGGTGAGAAATGCGGGCTAGCACCCGCCGCCATCGCCGGGCAATCACTTGATAGTCAACCCCGACTGTCGCATACTTAGTACCTGAGCAATTTACTAGGTATTTATCGGGTGCCCGTGGCAGGTCTGCCGGGCCGTTGACAGGGAAAAACCATGCGTTTATCAACCAAGGGCCGTTATGCCGTAACCGCCATGATGGATCTTGCCATTCATTACGGGCAGGGGCCGGTCACACTCGCGGATATTTCGGAAAACCAGGGGATATCCCTTTCCTACCTGGAGCAGTTGTTCGCCCGGCTGAAGAAAAATGACCTGGTCAAAGGCCTGCGTGGCCCCGGTGGCGGCTATTGCCTGGCACGCGGTCCGGACGAAATCTCCGTTGCCGATGTCATTACGGCCATCGGCGAGGGTATCGATGCCACCCTGTGCGAGGGTAATGAAGATTGCCAGGATGGCGAGCAATGTCTCACCCATGAACTCTGGTCCCGGCTGGGACAGGAAATCTACGATTTCCTAAACGGCATTACGCTGGCCAGTTTCATTGAGAAAGGGACATCGGGGCAATCATCCAAAAGCAGGCAGGACAACAGGGTCGTTACGATACCGGCCTTGAACAAATCATATGCGTGACCGGATTTGGCAGGACTGAATTATGAATATCAATATTCCGATCTATATGGATTACTCAGCGACCACCCCGGTCGATGAGCGCGTTGCCGAGAAGATGTGTTCCTACCTGACCCGCCAGGGACAGTTCGGTAACCCCGCCTCCCGTTCGCACGAGTATGGCTGGAAGGCAGAAGCCGCGGTCGATGATGCCCGCGCAAACGTGGCGGCGCTGGTCAACGCCGATCCCAGGGATATTATCTGGACCTCCGGTGCGACGGAGTCGGACAATCTTGCCATCAAGGGGGCGGCGCATTTCTACAAGAAGAACGGCAAGCATATTGTCACCCTGAAGACGGAACACAAGGCGGTACTGGATTCCTGCCGGCAGTTGGAGCGTGAAGGTTATGAAGTTACCTACCTGGATCCCGAGGCCAACGGGTTGCTGGACCTGAAGAAGCTCGCGGCCGCCCTGCGTGATGACACCACGCTGGTCTCCATCATGCATGTCAATAATGAAATCGGCGTGATCCAGGACATCGCTGCGATTGGTGAGCTGTGTCGTGCACGCAAGATCATCTTTCACGTGGATGCTGCGCAGAGTGCCGGCAAGCTGCCGATTGATCTTGAGGTGCTCAAGGTTGATCTTATGTCATTTTCAGCACACAAGATTTACGGCCCCAAGGGCATCGGCGCTCTGTACGTGCGCCGCAAGCCGCGCGTGCGTCTGGAGGCCCAGATGCATGGCGGTGGCCACGAACGCGGACTGCGTTCCGGTACGCTGGCGACGCACCAGATTGTCGGGATGGGTGAGGCGTTCCGTATTGCCAAAGAGGAAATGGCCAGTGAAGAGAAACGGATCCGCGAACTGCGTGACCGCCTGTGGAGCGGCCTGAGAGACATGGAAGAGGTCTATCTCAATGGCGATTTTGACCAGCGGGTGCCGGGTAACCTGAATGTCAGTTTTAATTTTGTCGAGGGCGAGAGCCTGATCATGGCGCTCAGTGACATGGCGGTCTCATCCGGGTCTGCCTGCACCAGTTCCAGCCTCGAACCCTCCTATGTCTTGCGGGCACTGGGCCGTAATGACGAGCTGGCCCACAGTTCCATCCGCTTTACCATCGGCCGTTACACGACCGCCGAGGAGGTTGACTATATCGTCGAGCGTATTCACGAGAAGGTGGCCAAGCTGCGTGACCTGTCGCCCCTCTGGGAGATGTACAAGGACGGGATTGATCTGGACTCGGTGCAGTGGGCGGCTCACTAGGAAGAAATGATGGCGATTACCCTGACAGAATCGGCAGCGAGCCGCGTGAAGACGTTTCTCGAAAATCGTGGCAGTGGCGTGGGCCTGCGTCTGGGCGTCAAGACCACGGGCTGTTCCGGTATGGCCTATGTCATCGAGTATGCCGACGAGATCGAGGACGACGATGTCATCTTCGAGGACCATGGCATCAAGGTCATCGTGAGCCCCAAGAGCCTGGTTTATCTCGACGGTACCGAGCTTGACTATGCCAGGGAAGGGCTGAACGAGGGTTTCACGTTCAGCAACCCGAATGCCAAGGATCTGTGCGGCTGTGGGGAAAGTTTCAACATTTAACGTCAGCACCCTGCTGACAGCCTGCTTCACCTGCCAGCCCGACTTCAGCGCATAATATAATATGGCTGCGGATTTTTCCTCAACCCATTTCGAGCTGTTTGGTTTGCCGCAGACCTTCGAGGTGGACCGCGAACTTCTCGACAGCCGGTTCCGGGAGTTGCAGAGAACCATGCACCCGGACCGCTTTGCGAGCGCATCTGACCAGGAGCGTCGCATCTCGATGCAGCAGGCAACGCGCATCAACGAGGGTTACGGGATACTGAAGGATTCGTTGATGCGTGGCCGTTACCTGCTGGAGCTCGGCGGTTATGAATTCAACGATGAACATCATACTATCAGCGACCCCGGGTTCCTGATGGAGCAGATGGAGTTGCGCGAGGCAATCGGGGAGGTGCGCGGCAGTTCGGACCCGCTGGAAAAACTGGGAGTTATCATGGGCCGCATCGCCGCTGATTTTGATACGCTTGCCGCTGAGCTGAAAAATCAGCTTGCAGCCGGGGCGGCAACCAACCACGATGTCGCCGCTGACACCCTGATGAAGATGCAGTTCTTCCGGAAGCTCGATGAAGAGACACAGGAGCTGGAAGCAAGCCTTGAGGATGAACTGGACCATCTGTAGGGGAAGAATTCACTATGGCGCTATTGCAGATATCCGAACCCGGCCAGTCCACCGCGCCACATGAGCGCCGGTTGGCGGCCGGTATCGATCTCGGTACCACCAACTCCCTGATTGCCAGCGTGCGCAGCGGCGTGGCGGAAACCCTTGCTGATGCTGACGGCGACCACCTGTTGCCATCCGTGGTGCGCTACACAACAGAAGGACCTCCGCTGGTTGGCCGGATTGCCCTCGATGCGGAAACCACCGATCCGTTGAACACTATCGCTTCGGTCAAGCGCCTGATGGGGCGCGGAGTCGGGGATGTAAAAAGCCTCGGTGCGCACCTGCCATACGAGTTTGTGCCGGGAACAAGTGACATGCCGTTGCTGCATACCTGTCGTGGTGATATCAGCCCGGTTGAGGTATCGGCGGATATCCTGCGGGTACTGAAAACCCGTGCCGAGCAGACGCTCGGTGGTGAACTGGACGGCGTTGTTATTACCGTGCCGGCCTATTTCGATGATGCCCAGCGGCAGGCCACCCGGGATGCGGGCAAGCTTGCCGGTTTGCAGGTACTGCGGTTGCTGAACGAACCCACGGCGGCAGCCGTGGCCTATGGCCTTGACCGGGGCTCGGAAGGAGTGACGGCAATCTACGACCTTGGTGGCGGCACCTTCGATATCTCCATCCTGCGTCTGAACCGCGGTGTCTTCGAGGTCATGGCAACGGCCGGTGATACGGCGCTCGGCGGTGATGACATCGACCGGGTTGTCGCGCAATGGATCATGCAGGAGGCCGGGATCGGGGAGGATGCCGGTCACGGAGCGTTGCGCCACCTGATGCAGGTGGCCCGTACCGCAAAGGAAGCGCTTACGGAGGTGCCTGCGACGACGGTCAGCGTCCCGGTAGCAGGGGCGGATGACTGGTCCGGGTCACTCACACGTGAACAGTTTGATGAACTGGTTAGCCCGCTGGTTCAAAAGACATTGAGTCCGTGCCGGCGTGTCCTGCGTGATGCCGGCATCCGTGTCAGTGATGTACAGGCCGTGGTACTGGTGGGCGGCTCCACGCGGGTGCCGCTGGTACGCAGCAAGGTGGCCGGCTTTTTCGGGCGTGATCCGCTGGTGGACATTGACCCCGACCGGGTCGTCGCCGTCGGCGCGGCCATTCAGGCAGATATTCTCGCCGGCAACAAGCCGGATGACGACATGCTGTTGCTGGATGTCATCCCGCTGTCACTGGGACTGGAAACCATGGGCGGGCTGGCGGAAAAAATCATTCCCCGCAATACCACGATCCCGACCGCCCGGGCCCAGGAATTCACCACCTTCAAGGATGGCCAGACAGCCATGTCGCTGCACGTGGTGCAGGGGGAGCGCGAACTGGTCAGTGATTGCCGCTCGCTGGGGCAGTTCGAACTGCGTGACATTCCCCCCATGGTGGCGGGGTCGGCACGTATCCGGGTCAGCTTTCAGGTGGACGCCGACGGGTTGCTGAATGTCACGGCCGAAGAGCAGGTCAAGGGCGTCCAGAGCAGTATCGAGGTCAAGCCGTCCTACGGACTGAACGACCGCGAGATCGAAACCATGCTGAAGGACTCCATGGCCCATGCGCAGGACGATATGGAGCAGCGCCGCCTGCGCGAACAGCAGGTCGAGGCGGACCGGGTGCTCGAGGCCCTCGAGGCCGCGCTGGCGGAAGACGGTGACCAGTTGCTGGAAGCAGGGGAACGCAGGCGTATCGACGCCGCGGCCGCTGCACTGCGACAGGCCGGCAAGGGACCTGATTACCGGGTCATCAGGCGGGCGATCGAGGACGTGGAACAGGCGAGCAGTGACTATGTTGATCGTCGTATGAACGAAAATATCCGCAAGGCCATGGCCGGGCACCGGGTGGACGAATTCGAGTCATCGTGACCGCGCCGGATTAATACAGGGATTTATAACCATCATGCCACAGATTATATTCTTGCCACATGAAGAGATTTGTCCGGAAGGGGCGGTTGTCGAGGCGGAACCGGGAACCACTATTTGTGATGCTGCCCTGAAGCAGGGCATCGATATCGAACATGCCTGCGAAAAATCCTGCGCATGTACCACCTGCCATGTTTACATACGTGAAGGCGCGGATTCACTCAACGAGGCAGAGGAAGAGGAAGATGATTTGCTCGACAAGGCCTGGGGACTGGAGCCGGATTCACGACTCAGTTGCCAGGCCATTGTGGATGACCAGGACCTGGTGGTCGAGATACCGAAGTACACCATCAACATGGTGAGCGAAAGTCACTAGTAAGCGCATTGTTTTTAATCGCGCACCCTACAGACTGGTAGTGGCTCAGTCTGTACCAGGCCGAATTTGTCGGCCCTACAAAGAACGGTGTTGTAGGGCGGAATTTATTCCGCCAGATAAACTACATAACTGGTAAAAGGGATAAATCTATGGGACTGAACTGGACTGACTCGCTGGACATTGCCATCGAGCTGGACGAGGCCTATCCCGATACCGATCCGGCGCAGGTCAATTTCGTC
>JAUVNM010000223.1 GCA_030599705.1 Gammaproteobacteria bacterium | reverse complement strand
GTTCCGCGCCGGCAAGGGCCTCCTGCCCGGTAGCCGCTTCACCGCATACAACGCAGTGGTCGAGCCCGTCCAGCATGCGTCGCAGGCGTTCACGCGCCGGGGCCTCGTCGTCAACAACCAGAACTTTCATGACACCCTCTCCTCGGGAAACCGGATCGTCACCTGGTAATAGCCATTCTCCTGCAGGGACATCAGGCCGGCCTGTCTGCCGAAGGCCAGTCGCAGTCGCTGGTTGATATTCTCCTGCGCGATCCGGGTGCCATTGTGATGTTCAGCAGCCTCCTGATCACCCACCGGGTTACTGATATCGATGATCACCTGCCCGTTGTCGACGCGCCCGCTGACACGGATCGATCCGCCCTGCGGCAACGGCTCGATGCCGTGGTAGATCGCATTCTCCAGCAATGGCTGGAGAATCAGCGGCGGCAGCCGGACATCCCGCGGGACATTGTCCATTTCCCATTCCACGGTCAGGCGCCCGCCGAGGCGCAGGGCCTCGATATGCAGATAGCGTTGCGCCAGGGTCAGTTCCTCGTCCAGGCTCGTGCGATCGTGTGACTGGCTCAGGGAAGCGCGAAACAGGTCGGACAGATCCTGGATGGCCTCCTCCGCTGCCTCCGGCCGGGAGCGCGTCAGTGCGGCAATGGTATTCATACTGTTGAACAGGAAGTGCGGACGGATGCGCGCCTGCAGCGCCTCGATCCGGGAACGTGTCTCGGCCTCCAGCTGTTGGCGCCAATGATGCTGCAGAAACAGGTAGCGCAACACCACGGCGGAAATGACCGTACCGATGGTCAGGCTGCGCAGCAGGAACACGGCGTGGTCTTCGGCTTCGATGTGCAACATGCTCGCACTGGTGATCTTCAGCCAGTAGGCCGTCTCACTGACAAAGGCGGTAACCAGCAGGACGATGAGATAACAGATCAGCCCGGCAGCGGCATTGCTGAGCCGTGCCAGCCACGGCCGCGCCACGCACAGGACCAGGGCGCTGCTCAGGGCGATCCATTGCATGTACAGCGAGATGAGTCCCAGGTGCCCCCACGGATTCCAGGAAAATCCGGGGCTGACCAGCGCGATCACAATGGCCAGCAACTCGGTGATGACCACGACCGCAAATACCAGCCAGCCATCACAGAAGCTGGGCAGGAAAAACTGCTCATCCTGTGCTGCCAGACTGTATTCCGGTGAGCGCGCCCTATTCATGGTCGTCGTCCTGCAAACACCCTGCATAGCCACGGGCACGTAAACGCAAACCCGGACCGGATTGGTTATACTGCGGAAAAACCGGACCGGTCACAACACACATGGCGGCAGACAGCTCAAAAGAAAAACCCTGGGGCGGGCGATTCACCGAATCGACCGATGCCTTCGTCGAGGAATTCACTGCATCGATCGGCTTCGACCAGCGCCTCTACCGGCATGACATCGCCGGCTCGATTGCCCATGCGCGCATGCTGTCCCATACCGGCATCATAACCGAATCGGAGTGCAGCCAGCTTGTCGATGGTCTGGAAGGTATCCAGTCCGATATCGAACGCGGTGATTTCGCCTGGTCGGTTGCACTCGAAGACGTTCACATGAATATCGAGAGCCGGCTCATCGACCGCATCGGGGAAACCGGCAAGAAACTCCATACCGGCCGTTCGCGCAATGACCAGGTGGCCACCGACCTGCGCCTCTTCCTGCGCGAGGAGATCGACGGGTTGTGCAGCGCGATCGACCGGCTGCAAACGGTACTGGTTGTGCTTGCCGAACAGGAGGCCGATACCATCCTGCCCGGGTTCACGCACCTGCAGGTCGCCATGCCCGTCACCTTCGGACATCACCTGCTGGCCTGGACCGAAATGCTGGAACGTGATCATGCCCGCCTGCTGGACTGCCGGAAACGGGTCAATATCATGCCGCTGGGTGCTGCTGCACTGGCCGGTACCGGGTTTCCGATCGACCGTGAATACACTGCGCAGTTGCTTGGCTTTGACTGTCCGGCCGCCAATTCCCTGGATGCCGTCAGTGACCGGGATTTCGTCATTGAATTCTGCAGCGCGGCTGCCCTTGTGATGATGCACCTGTCACGGTTCTCGGAGGAGCTGATACTGTGGTCATCGGCACAATTCAACTTTATTGAACTCCCGGACAGCTTCTGTACCGGCTCCAGTATCATGCCGCAAAAGAAAAATCCGGATGTGCCGGAGCTGGTGCGCGGCAAGAGCGGCCGGGTGACCGGACACCTGGTCAGCCTGCTGACCCTGATGAAAGGCCAGCCGCTGGCCTACAACAAGGACAACCAGGAGGACAAGGAACCCCTGTTCGATACGGTGGATACCCTGAAGGGTTCACTGCGGGTGTTTGCGGACATGCTGCCGGCCATCACGGTAAACCGGGGTGCCATGGCAAGTGCGGCGCGCCAGGGATTTTCCACCGCGACCGATCTCGCTGACTACCTGGTACGCAAGGGCATTGCCTTCCGGGATGCGCACGAGATTGTCGGCCGGGCCGTGCTGCACGGGGTTGAAACCGGCAAGGACCTCCCGGAGATGACACTGGATGAGTTACAGGAATTTTCCGGCAACATCGAACCAGACGTCTTCGGCGTACTGACCCTGGAGGGGTCCGTCGCCGCCCGCAAGCACACCGGCGGGACGGCCCCTGAACAGGTACGCTCCGCAGTCGCCGCGGTCAGGTCGCGGCTGGCTGGCAGGAACTCCTAGTGCGGTATGCATCAACGATTAATAATACGGGACAACCCTGAATGCTGAACAAGCTCACACTGGATGAAGCCACGGCGCTGCTGGATACCTGTCCGCTGGCCTTGCTGCTGGTCAACGATGACGGCCAGGTCTGCGGGTATAACGATGCCTTTGCCACGCTCACAGGTGATGCCGTGACCGGGCTTGCGGACGCCGCCGGCGATATCCGCAATGACAGCCTGCTGGCGCCGCTGCTGGGGCAGGGCACCCTGATCAACTGGATCATGCCGGACGGAAATGAGCGCTGGCTGGCCGTGGAGTCCATCAGCATGAACGGCGTGACGGCACGCTATTACCAGGATGTCACGGAAAAACTGCGCCTCAAAAAGGAACGCGACAACTGTTCCGAGGAACTGAAAGACCAGTCACTCCGGGATGAATACCTGACCAGCCTGCTGAACCGGCATGGCATCCTGGTTTCACTGGAACCGCTGGTGGCGCGCAGCCGCCGCTACAACAGCCCGCTGGCAGTGGTTGTCCTGAGACTGCAGGCCGGTGCGGCGCATGACAAGGCACGGCTCAGGGTCAGCTACCTGCTCAAGGACCAGACCCGCTGGGCCGACCTGGTCGGCTGCAATGCGGACCGCGACTTCATCCTCATCCTGCAGGAAACCACACAGGACGCCGCACTGCTGCTGATAGACAAGCTGAGCACCCATCTGGCCCGCATGAGCGAGGGGCAACCCGATGCACTGACGGCCTGCTACGGGGTCACCGTCTGCCTGAAAAACGATACTGCCGAGGAAATGCTGGCGCGCGCCGAAGCGGCGCTGGAGGAAGCGCACAGCAACCAGAGTGGTACGGCCATAGCGGTTTGAGTCGTTCTTTTCCGGAGACCGTCTGGTGAATCCCTGCACCCGGCCATGTGGCGGTTATTATCAAGTATACTACCCCTGATATTCATTCCTGCTGATTGTGATCAATGCCCCCGTCTACTGAAAAGAAAGCAAAAAAACGCAAGACCCTGCGCAAGCGCGTCCGCCGCTCAGCCAAGAATCTGCTGGCAAACATTGGCGCCTTTCAGGTCCGTCATGCCCTCATTCCTGATCAACAGGTCTTCGATAACGACACCTTCCACTGGGCTGCCGACCTTGAAGAGAATGCTGCAATCATCCGGAAAGAACTTGATCGAATTCTCGAATATCGCGACAACCTCCCGAAGCTGCACGAGATCCAGCGCGACCAGTACCGCATCAGTGCCGACGACAAGTGGAGGGCCTTCGTTATCTGCGGCTGGGGCATCAGCACCAATGAAGGGGCACGCCTGTGCCCGGAGACTGCGCGTATTGTCAGCGAAATCCCCGGGCTGCAATCGGCC
>JAUVNM010000029.1 GCA_030599705.1 Gammaproteobacteria bacterium | reverse complement strand
CATCGAGCTGCGCGGCTCCATACCGGAACACCTGCGGCCACTCATCGGCAACCGCATCTATGGCTGCGACGACTGCCAGCTGGTGTGTCCCTGGAACCGCTTTGCCGGTGCAACAGACGAGCATGATTTTCACAGCCGTAACGGACTGGATGCCAGTACGCTGTTGCAGCTGTTTGCATGGGACCGGCAGGAATTCGAGTCCCGAATGCCGGGCAGTGCGATCTACCGAATCGGTTATGAATGCTGGTTACGAAATATCGCGGTCGCGCTCGGCAATGCGCCCTCCTCCCCGGAAATCATCGCCGCCCTCGAAGGCCGCCGAAGTGATTCTTCCGAACTGGTCAGGGAACACGTCGCCTGGGCGTTGCAACAGCACAACCCGTAACCCTATTCCATGGTACTTCCCCTGATCGAGTGGGTTGCACCTGTCCCGGATAAATCCGCTCAGAAGGCTTCCTCTTCTCCCCAGTTATCGGGACTCATCTGGCTATGCCTGCCATTAACAAGAAAGTCTTTTATCTGAAATAAAATGGTATCGGGCTGCCCCACCGGCGCAACTTCGGACTGCCCCGTTGCTGCAACGACCGATCGCTCAACCACTTCAGCCCCCCCTGCCTGCGGCCGGTCCATGGTTTCCCTGAGCGCCAGCAGATCAGCGTTAGCCGGCTGGACATGGAGTCCGCGTTCCAGAAACAGCCGCGCCCTGTTGGACTCCCCGCGCCCGGTTGCTTGCCTGGCCAGCATGGCATAGCGTCCAGCCACCCGATCAACCCCGTCAAGTGCCGCACGGTTATCGGGATCCAGTGCAAGCACGTTGTTGTAATAGTAATAGGCATTGTTCCCGGACGGTGTCAGCAAGCGGTCTTCTTCCAGTGATTCACGCGCCAGGGAAAGCAACCTTGTAATCGTTGCCCCCCGGGATTCAGCGACCGGTGCAGGTTCTCTGGATTCAGATGGCAGCGCTGTTTCAGCACGGGGCTGCTGCCCGACCGCAACGGACCGGGCCTCAGGCGGTTCAGGCTGTGCGGATACCGGCATCACCGGCGGGAAATCAAACGGGACATCTTCAGCAACCGGCATGTCGGTGTCCTGCAGGCCGTCAATCTGCTCAACGGTTTCCGCATGCCTGTCACCCGTTGCCGTTGTTTCCGACAGGTTCCGGGTCCGCTCGTGTGCAACCGTGATAGCACCAGCGAACGGTTGCGTCTCGTGAAAGCTTGTCAATGCCGCTGTTGAGACAAAAGCAATCATCAGGGTGGCAACCAACAGGACCGACATTACCGTCAGGCGGCCAGGATTCGAGAGACTGCGTGCGGCCGCCATGGCGTAACGCAACAATCCCGCCTTTTCCGCCATTGATATAAAAAAAGCGGGCTGGCATGCAGGTTGCTCAGGTCGAGGAGCCTCTGTGGACGTTTCCCCGGGCCAGTCACCGCTATCATCCGGGATGAAAGAAGAATCCGGTTCATCTTGCGGCTCCGCTTCCACCGCCTGGTCATGCATCGCGATGGCCATACTGTCGTCACGCCTGAGCGCCAGGCTGTCCAGCGACAAGTTGTTATCCAATGGAGTTGTTTCGAACGGGCCTCCCGGCATGTCTGTCAGGCCGCTCGCATTACCGCAAATCGGCATCAGCTTCTCAAGCCGCATTTCAGCGGAGATTTCCTCGACATCCTCTTGGACTAACGTGTGCTTTCCCTTGCCATATCCAAACAGCAGCAGCCGGTTGCATATCTTGTTTATGTGCCGCGGGATCCCCTGGCTGTAACGATATATGGAAAGGACAGCTTCCCCGTCAAACTCCGGGTCCCCCTTCCAGCCTGCCTGTTTCAGGCGGTACTCCATGTAGGCAGATGTCTCGGCGAGCGCCAGCGGCTTGAGATGACAGGTTGCGATCACCCGCTGCTGAAACTGATCCATGTCCGGCACTTGCAGCAGGTCACGCAAATCTTCCTGACCGATTAGAAATATTTGCAGCAACGGCTGTGCGCGCGTGTGCAGGTCGGCCAGCAGCCGCAGCTCTTCCAGCGCGGAATGCGGCAGACCCTGGGCTTCATCGATAATCAGCAGTACCCGCCTGCCACCCCTGACCTGCTCGGTAAAATACTGCTCGATTTGAATGCGGAGTGTCGCCCGGTCCCGGTCCTCTGCCGGGATACCGAATGCATACGCAACGGATCGCAACAGTCCCGTTGCGCCGAGATTCGGTGCAACGATTCTTTCCGCAGCGACCCGGCTGACTTCGAGTTCTTTCAGGAAGGTTTCCGCAAGGGTGGTCTTGCCGGTGCCCGGGCCGCCCGTCATGATAATAAATCCCTCGCCAACCTTGAGGGCATAGGCGAGGTATTCCCAGGCGCGCTGGTATCCGGAATGGCTGTAGCAGAACCGCGGATCAGGGGTAAGCCTGAAGGGGTTGGTGCCTAGACGGTAGAATTTCTCGTACATGGTGTCGGGGCGACCGTATATTCCTTGTCTTGTTTATGGTTTTAATTATTCCCAGGGTATTGACCAGATCCAACCCTGTCTTTCCTACCATAATGCCTTACAACCGGCCAAAATGCCAATAATCTGGCGTTTCGTGCCCCTTCCACACCTTCGGTAGCACGGATGAAGCGCCGCGGAATCCGGGCTACCGCTACAAGGATTTCTTTACTTCAAGGCCCCGTTCATATAACCGGTTTTTAGGTACCCCGGTGATCTTCGCGGCCAGTGCCGCCGCCTGTTTCAGTGGCAGTTCCTGCAACAGGACCTGCAACACCTGCAGGTCCTGTACATCCATAGCCGCCCTGTTCCTGTCAGGCGCCCCATGCACCAGGATGACAAATTCACCCTTTTGCTGATTGGTGTCTTGTATCAGCCAGTCAGCCAGCGCACCGAGCGCACCATCCTCAATGGTCTCGTAGACCTTGCTCAGTTCGCGGGCAACGACGGCAAGACGATCAGCACCGAAAACACCGGCCATATCATCAAGACTATCGACGATACGGTGTGGCGATTCGTAAAACACCAGGGTACGGGACTCACCACGCAGCGCTTCGAGACGCTGGCGCCGTGCCGACTGCCGGGGCGGCAGAAACCCCTCGAATACGAACCGGTCTGATGGAAGTCCTGAGGCCGACAGTGCCGTGATACAGGCCGACGGGCCCGGCACCGGCACCACGCGCACGCCGGCAGCGCGGGCCGCATGCACCAGAAAGTACCCCGGGTCGCTGATCAGTGGCGTTCCGGCATCGGAGATCAGGGCAAGATCATCGCCTGACTCGAGCAATTTCAGGAGCATGGCTGATTGCTCCGCTTCGTTATGCTCATGCAACGCCGTCATCGGGGTGCCGATGCCGTAATGTGACAGGAGTTTTTTGCTGTGCCGGGTATCCTCGGCAGCAATACGGGCAACCCGCCTCAGGGTATCGAGCGCCCGGGTGGAAATATCCCGCAGATTCCCGATAGGCGTCGCCACGACATAGAGTACGCCCGCATGCTTCGCCATCCTGACCTCCGTGCTTGAATCCCTTTTGGGTTCAATTCCCCGCCGTTTACGGCGAAAACCGTAGGAGCCAGCTTGCTGGCGAACTGGTAGCGAACCAGCCGCACGGCGGCCAGATTGTGCAGCAATGATTCGCGGGCAAGCCCGCTCCTACGACCTGATACCCCGTCCGCTTGCGGCGGGGTAGTTTATTATCAGGAACATCCTAGCAAAAAAACGTACTACGCAAGCGGCCCCGGCAGCAGTAGACGGGGCACCGGGTTTTCAGTAGAGTCACCCGACTATCGTGACACCAGCCATTTCCCAAGACCTTTTCATGTATTTACCACGACCCGTATCCTGTCTCGTCCTGGCAGCCGCTATCACCCTGGTACTGCTGTCCGGCTGCAGCACCGGCATACGTCCATCCGCACCCGTACAGGACGCTCGTGTACAGGAACAGGCCCGGCGACTGGAAAACACCGGTGATTACCAGGCCGCCGCTGCGATCTACCTGGATGCCGCCGGCAAGGCCACAGCACCGCTGAAAGGGGAATATCTGCTGGCGGCCATCGATAGTCTGATTACCGGCGGCGAACATGAACGCGCAGCACTCGTCATGGACGGCCTGTCGACCGACCGGCTGTCCATACTCCAGCAACAGCACTACGCGGTCAATGCAGCGCGACTGGTACTCGTTGACCGGCAAGCTGACGCGGCACTGGACATCCTGGGAACGCCCCCTGCTGACGGACCCTATGCCGGTGATTACCATCAGTTGCGCGCAATGGCCTACCTGATGAAGGGTGATTACGCGGCCGGTGCACAGGAATTCATCAAACGCAATACCTATATGAGCGACCCCGGTGAGTTACTGGATAACCAGTTTGCCACCTGGGAGGCCGTTAACGGCCTGACCGATGCCGAGTTACAGCAACTGCGCGCCGCGCCGCCCCCGGATGTCTTCAGCGGGTGGCTGGAGCTGGTGGAATTGACCCGCCTCTACTTGCAGCAACCAGAAGCGCTCGCCGATGTTGTTCCTCACTGGCAGATGCGTTATCCGGGACATCCGGCCGGCAACCAGTTCATAACGGAACTGCTCGGCAGTATGCAGGCCGCCGGTCAGCCGCCCGCACAGGTAGCGCTGCTGCTGCCACTGAGCGGTCAGTTGTCCGGAGCGGCAACAGCGATCCGGGACGGCCTGCTGGCTGCCTATTACGATACATCTGCAGACATCAGCCGCTCCATGATCCGCATTTACGATACCGGTGACGACCCGCTGACCGTTATCGACAGCTATCAACAGGCAGTAACCGACGGCGCCCGCTTCGTCATCGGACCGCTGCGCAAGGAGGCAGTCGCTATCCTGATGCAACACGAAGAGCTGCCGGTACCGGTGCTGGCGCTGAACCAGACGGAATCCATGGGCCATGTTAATGCCTCTGTCTACCAGTTTGGACTGGCGCCGGAAGATGAGGCACGGTCAGTGGCGCAACGCGCCCTGCTCGACGGACACCGGCAGGCGATTGCGTTGATACCGGAAGGTGACTGGGGTGACCGGGTCTATACTGCCTTCGCCGATGAATGGACCAGGCTGGGCGGTATTGTGCTGGAACGTACAACCTATAACCCGGCGGAAACCGATCATGGTCAGGCCATCAGCCCGGTCCTGAACCTGGACTCGAGCAAGGCACGCAAAGTGCGGCTGTCACGGCTGCTTGGAATGCAGCTTGAATACGAACCGCGCAGACGCCAGGACGTGGATTTCTTTTTCCTGCTGGCAACACCGAAACAGGCCCGCCTGATTCGACCGCAACTGAGTTTTTTCCGCGCATCGCGCGTGCCGGTCTACAGCACCTCGCATGTGTATTCCGGTTCCCCCGACAAGGCACGCGATACGGACATGAATGGAATACGGTTTTGTGATCTGCCCTGGATGCTCGATGCCGATGGCAACTGGCAGCACCTGAAACAGGCCATCAATGGCCACTGGCCGGCCAATAGCAGTCACTACGGACGATTTTATGCACTCGGCATCGATGCCTGGCACATCACGCCGTTCCTGAACCAGCTGAAAGGCGGCATGTTCGGCTCCTACCGCGGCGTCACCGGCAACCTGTCGCTGGACCGGCAGCAACAGGTCCACCGGACCCTGCGCTGGGCGCAATTCCGCAATGGACTGCCCTGGCCGCTGGAATCCGCTGCCGGGCCCGGCACGGAGGCTGAAAGCGCACTACCCTGAACCCATGGGATCGCTGCAAACAGGCAAGGATGCCGAGACACTGGCAAGTAACTACCTGATAGAACGAGGGTTAGTTCCCGTCGATAGTAACTATCGCAGCCGCCGGGGAGAAATCGACCTGGTCATGACAGCCGGCGAATGCCTGGTCTTCGTCGAGGTGCGTTACCGGCGCCAACCGACGCACGGCAGTGGTGCCGAGACGGTTGACTACCGCAAGCAGGCGCGCCTATCGGCCTGCGCCCGTTATTACCTGCAGCAGCACCCGGCAGCCGCTGATCGCCCCTGCCGGTTTGACGTCATCTCCGTCAGCGGCAACCTGGAACACCCGCAGATCGACTGGATAGCGGATGCCTTTCCGGCGTGCTGAGAAACTTTCCTATAAACTAGCGCGCCATGAACCCGATCGATGTGGTCACAAACAACTTTGCCGAAAGCATTGCAACGAAGCAAGCGGCCGTTGACAGCGTTGCGCCCGCCATTGCCGGGGCCGCCGCGGCCCTGTCCAGGGCCTTGACAGCCGGCGGCAAGGTATTGAGTTGCGGGAATGGCGGCTCGGCGGCTGATGCCCAGCATTTTTCTTCCGAACTGGTCAACCGCTTCGAGACCGACCGTCCGGCACTGGCGGCAATTGCCCTGACTACGGATACCTCGACGTTGACTTCTATCGCCAATGATTCGGGCTACAACGAGATCTTCGTACGGCAAATCGAGGCACTGGGCAGACCCGGTGACATCTTGCTGGCCATTTCCACCAGCGGCAACTCGGAAAATATACTCAAGGCCATCAAGGCGGCCCACTCCCGGGAAATGCAGGTGATTTCCCTGTCAGGACGTGATGGCGGCCAGGCAGCGTCCCTGCTGACAGACGCTGACATCGAGATTTGCATTGCGGGACCCTCGACGGCCCGCATCCAGGAAGTGCACATACTGGTCATACACTGCCTGTGTGACCTGGTAGACAAACATTTATCCTTGAAGGAGAGCTAGAACCATGAGGTTAGTAAAAACGGTAATCACCGCCCTGATTCTTTCCAATGCCGTATACGGTTGTGCCCCGCTGATCATCGGCGGAGCCGCCGCAGTCGGCGGTGCCGCCCTCTATAGCCGGCGTGGGGCCGGGACCTTTTTTAATGATGAAGGTATCGAGTGGAAGACACGTCATGCCGTGCGCGAGGAGCGGGACGTAAACAGCCAGATTCACCTCAACATCATCAGTTTAAATGGCATCGTCCTGATGGTTGGCCAGGCGCCGACAGAAGAACTGCGCGCCCGCACCGAGGAAATCGTCAGCGGTGCGGCCAAGGTCCGTCTGATACACAACGAAATGACCATCGCCGCACCCAGCGCCTTTATGTCGCGCAGCAGTGACACGGTCATTACCACCAAGGTCAAGGCAAAAATCCTCGGCGTTATGACGGACAACAACAATGATGGCCTGCGCACCAAGGTGGTGACCGATAACGGCATTGTCTACCTGATGGGGCTGCTGTCCCGCGCCGAGGCCGATGCCGTCACCAACGCCGCGCGCCAGGTCGGTGGTGTCCAGAAGATCGTCAAGCTGTTTGAATATACCGACTAGTTTGTCTGGCGGAATAAATTCCGCCCTACAACACCGTTCTTTGTAGGGCCGAATTTATTCGGCCAGCGTAATCCGACCAACGGGTGTTTCCGTTCTAGCGCTTTCCCGTCACGTGCTGCATCAGGCGCCGCTTGCGGCTCACCTGGCGCGGTGTCAGCTTGTTTCTGATACCCCTGTAGGGATTGCTGCCGGTGCGGAACTCGATCCGGATCGGCGTCCCGGAGAGCTTCAGTCCGGCGCGATAGGCATTGACCAGGTAGCGCCGGTAGGTCTCCGGCACCCGTTCCGTCTGGTTCCCGTGAATGACAATGACCGGCGGGTTACGCCCGCCCTGGTGGGCATAACGCAGCTTGATGCGGCGGCCGCGTACCATGGGTGGCTGGTGTGCCTGCACGGCCTGTTCAAGAATATCCGTCAGTTCCGGTGTCGCCAGGTCGCGCATGGCCGATGCATGCGCCCGGCGTACCTCCCCGAACAGTTCCCCGACAGCGGTACCGTGCAGGGCAGAGATAAACAGGGTGCTGGCAAAACCCAGGAACGGCAGTTTCAGCTCCAGCTGGCTTTTTACCGCGGCGCGGTCGACTTGATCGAGTCCGTCCCATTTGTTGACCGCAACAATCAGCGCCCGGCCTTTCTCCGCGATATACCCGGCAATGGTCGCGTCCTGCTCGCTGATTCCCGACTGCGCATCCAGCACCAGGATGACCACATTGGCCGCATCGATGGCCTGCAGTGTCTTGATGACACTGAATTTCTCGATAGTCTCCCTGACGCGCGCCTTGCGGCGCACACCTGCCGTGTCGATCAGCGTGTAGTCGACCCCGTCACGCCGGAAGGGAATAAAGATACTGTCACGGGTGGTGCCCGGCTCATCAAACACCAGCACGCGGTCTTCACCGAGCATGCGGTTGATCAGGGTCGACTTGCCCACATTCGGACGCCCGGCAACGGCCACGCGAATAACCTTGTCTGCAGCATCCTCACGGCCCGGCTCCCCGGCCGGCGGCAGCCCTGCGAAGGTGTTGTTCAGCAGTCGCTCAACGCCGCGTCCGTGACTTGCCGAGATCGGCAGGGGATCACCAAGGCCGAGCGCATGGAATTCGGCCAGCGCGGAATCGGCATCGATCCCGTCGGTCTTGTTGACGACCAGCGTTTGCGGCTTGCCGGTCCGGCGCAATGCCGCCGCTATGGTCTCGTCATGACCCGTCAGACCTTCCCTGCCGTCCACGAGGAAGAACACCCTATCGGCTTCATCGATGGCCTGCCACGCCTGTTGCGCCATCAGCCCGTCCAGATCATTGCTTTCGCCGGACAGGCCGCCGGTATCGACCACGATAAACGGCCGATCGCCGTAGTGGCCATCGCCGTACTGCCGGTCACGCGTCAGTCCCGGGGCAGCGGCCACCAGCGCATCCCGGGTACGGGTCAAACGGTTGAACAGGGTCGATTTACCGACATTCGGGCGGCCAACCAGCACAAAGACAGGAATCATGAGGAAACCGGGGGTATGTGAACCGTCGGGCTACAGATCAGGATATTGAAGCGTTAATCAAACCGGAATAACGTATCCGGCAGGCCGGGAACATAGATTACTCACCCACCGCGTAGGCGGCAATGGTACCGCCATTGCCGTAAATATAAAGCACATCATTAACGGATATGGGGCGCGCACTGATGCCGTCTTTGTCGACCCTGACGCGTGCGGCGAGATGACCGTCATAGCGCGACAGCAGGTGCAGGTAACCCTCGAAGTCGCCGACGGCAACATAATTGCTGTAGGGTTCGGGTGCTGTTACGGCACGGTTATACAGCTTGTCCTGCTTCCAGACCGAGTCCCCGCTGTCGCGTGTGAGTGCCCAGACATTACTCTCCTCGTCGGTCACATAGACCTGCGCAAAATCCACTCCGAGTCCGGCAAAGGATGACATATCGCGGGTCCAGCCCAGGTTGCCGTTCTGAATGTCAATCACGGCGACACGCCCCTGGAACGAAGCGATGTAAACCGCCGTGCCGACGATGACCGGATCGGCATCCACGTCTACCATGCGTTCCAGTTCAGAGCGGCCCTTGGGAATGCCCACGCTGGTTTCCCATGCGACAAATCCCTTTTCCGTGCTGATAGCCGCAAGCTTGCCACTGGCGAACCCGGCCAGCACGATGCCGTGTTCGACCGCGGGGGTGCTGGTGCCGCGCAGGGTCAGGGTCGGCACCGAACGATCGTATATCCACAACTGGCTGCCATCCACCGCGCTCAGGCCGGCGACATTGCCGTCAACCGTCTGGACTACGACAACACCGAGGTCGATTTGCGGTACCGACAGAACTTCACTGGTGACCCTGACTTCCCAGACTACACTGCCATCGAGCAGGCTCAGCGCGATGATCTCGGCATCACTGGTGCCGACCAGCACCAGCTCATCACCGGCGCCCGGACCGGCGGATATCAGTTTTTTTGTTTTTGTCTGCCAGAGTTGCTTGCCCGATTCGGCGCTCAGTGCCGTCACCCTGCCCTTGCGATCTGCAACCAGCACATAGGGGCCTTCCACGGCGGGCACCAGTTTGATGAACTGCTCGTCGTAACCGACACCGACACGGGTGCTCCATAATTTCCTTAACGAGACGGCATCACTAAGCTTCTCAAGTTTGGCCGGCGGTTCGGCGTTGTCCTCACCACTCAGGTATCCGGACACGGCGGAACAGCCCGATAACAGGATACCCGCCAGGACCGGGAGCAACGCCGGTTTCATTGAGGCTCTCCCGGACCGGCAGGTGGCCGGATATTTTCATACTTGAGTTGCACGGACCGGTAGCCGGGTGCTGCGGGCTGCAGATCGGCCAGCGCATGTTCGTATTCCGCCCGGGCATTGCTGGTATTGCCGCGCGCCAGCTGACTGTCTCCCCTGAGCTCGGCATACAACGGGTCGAAGGCCGCATCCGGTGTAATCTCACCGAGCACTGTTTCGGCTCCGTCCAGGTCGCCTGCGGCCATCATCACCCGCGCCAGACGCAGGCGGACTGTCTGCCGGACCACATCGGAACCGGTATTATCCAGTGCCCATTGCAGCTGCGCACGGGCGGGCTCGAGTTCTCCATGTTTCAGCTTGACCTTGGCCAGCGCGAGTGCGGCCAGTGATGCATAGGGCGTCCGGGGATAGTCAGCAATCAGGATGCCGGCCTGCTCGAGAACAACCATTTCCCTGTCATTGGCCAGCGCCCCCATCATTACGGTATAGATATTCGAGGCATTCTGCGATTGCTGGTCCTGGTAGGACATCCAGGTCCTGGCGCCAAACAGCACGGCGAGACCGAGCAATATACCGGTGATAATGGAGCTGCCATTCTCCTTCCACCATTTTTTCAGGGCCTCTACCTGCTGTTCCTCTGTTTCATGTACGTCCATCAAGCACTCCTGTCACTGCTCTTGTTGTATGTCATATCACTGCTGTCCCATAAAATTGAGGCCT